>NZ_JCBANC010000016.1:0-119674 GCF_059760815.1 Achromobacter sp. 1012554356
CGCCGGCGCGGCCTGGCCCAGCCGCGCCAGGACCGCGTCGCACTCGTCTTCGGGCAGGCTGGCCAGGTACGCCCGTCCCATGGCGCTGTCCAGCGTGGCGCGATAGCCAACGGGCAGGCGCAGGTACAGCGCGGACGAGCCGTGGATCGCCTCGACATAAGTCATGGCGTCGCCGTCGAACGCGCCCAGGGCCACCGCGCCGCCGGTCTCGCGCGCCAGATCGGACATTGAGGCCTTGGCCAGTTCGCGCACCTCAAGTCCGGCAAGCAGGCCAAACCCCAGCGCCAGCACGCCGTAGCCGGGCGAGTACTTGCCCGTGTCGGGGTGGTAGCGCAGGTAGCCCAGTTCCGTCAGCGTGTACGTGATCCGGCTGATGGTGGGCTTGGGCAGGCCGGTCAGGCGCGCCAGATCCAGGTTGCCCAGCGCTGCCACGCCGTGGCGAAAGCACCGCAGCACGTCCAGGCCGCGCGCCAGCGCCGTGATGAAGTCGGGGGAATTGGCGCCCTCGCCCGCGCCAGCGGCCCGTTTGCGGCGAGCGGGCAGGCTCAGTTCAAGCTTCTGGTCCGGCTTGGATGGCGGGAGGGCAATGCGCTTGCCGGCAGAAAACGGTTGCATTTATATACGCTTCGTTTTTATAGTTTATTTCGAAAGACAGAATTAAATTCCATATTCCGGAATTTAAAACATCCAAGGAGACCTGGCAAGCGGCGCCATGAACGACATGGGCGTCAGCCAAGCCAGGCCCGGCGATCCACTCTGACCACGCGATTTCAAGGGGAAAACATGATTCGCAACAGCTTCAAACTGCTCGCCACCCTGATGCTTAGCGCCGCCGCGCTGGGCGCCCAGGCCGATACGTATCCGGCCCGCCCGATCAAGGTGATTTCGCCCTTCCCGGCCGGCGGCGCGACCGACGTGCTGACGCGCGTCCTGGCCGAGCGGATGGCCAAGAACCTGGGCCAGTCCATGATCGTGGAAAACAAGGCCGGCGCGGGCACGTCGATTGGCGCGGCCTATGTCTCGCGCGAAGCGCCGGACGGCTACACCATCCTGATGGCCACCAACTCGACGCTGGTGACCAACCGCTATCTGTATAAGGAACTGCCCTACGACCCGGATAGCTTCGCCAAGATCGGCATGGTCGGCGTCGGCCCGCTGGTCCTGCTTTCCACGCCGAAGCGGCCGTTCAACAGCACGCAGGACGTCGTTGCGTATGCCAAGCAGAATCCGGGCAAGCTGACGTTCGCGACCTTCGGCCCGGGCACCTCGTCGCACCTGGCCGGCGAACTGTTCAAGGAACGCGCCGGCATCGACATCCTGCACGTGCCCTTCAAGGGCGCCACGCAGGCCCTGCCCGCGTTGATCAGCGGCGACGTGGACCTGTTCTTCGACATGGTGGCGACCGGCATGCCGCAAGCCGACGCCGGCAAGGTCAAGGTCTTCGCGATCACGAGCCCCACGCGCCTGGCGACCCAGCCCAACGTGAGCACGCTGGCCGAACAAGGCTACCCCGCGTTCGACATGACCGCCTGGTTCAGCTTCGTGGCCCCCAAGGGCACGCCGGCGCCGGTCGTCGAGCGCCTGCAAGCCGCGCTGACCGAAACGCTGAAGGACGAAGCGGTCAAGAAGCGCCTGCTGGACATGGGCATTGACCCGCGTTCGGGCACGGCGGCCGAGCTGGACAAGCAGATCAAGACCGAGCAACCCATCGTGTCGCAGCTCATCAAGCAGGCCAACATCGTTCTGCAGTAAGCCTGCCTTCATGCCGGTTTCGTGACAAAACGTTCGCGGAGTGCCGGCCCGCGATCGGTGCGCCCGTGGCCCTGCCGCGAGCGCACCATTTCCCCGACAGCGCCGTCCCGGCCCTGTCGGTTTTTTACGCGCGGTCTAACCCCTGGATACAGAAATCGGCGCCATGGCGCTGCTAAGGTAAAGCGCGAACGTAACGCGCAAACGCCGAACCATTCCAGGGAGCCCGATGCCTCAAACCGAAGACCGATACGCCCGCCTGGACTCAGCCCGCTGGCTGGCTGCGCTGGCCGTCGTTCTGCTGCACAGCGCCGCTTTGATCGTCAGCGATCCCGCCGCTCACGGCCGCGGCGCATGGCTGGCCGCCAATCTGTATGACTCCGCCGCGCGCTGGTGCGTGCCTGTCTTTGTGATGGTGAGCGGCGCGCTGCTGCTCGATCCCGACAAGCCGCAGGATGCGAGGCGCTTCTACAGCCGGCGCCTCGCGCGGATCTGCGCCCCCCTCCTGTTCTGGACGCTGTTCTACCTGGCATGGCGCACGGGCCTGGACTGGTGGGACGACGGCCGCGTCGATTTTTCGTTCTGGCCGCGCAAGGTTGCGCAGGGCGAGCCCTACTACCACCTCTGGTATCTGTACATGATCGTGGGGCTGTACCTGTTCGCGCCGCTGGTCCGGGTGCTGTACGTGCGCAGCACGCCCAAGGCGCGCGCGCTGTGGGTCGTCGGCATCCTGGGGGTGGCAATTCTTGATGCCCTGTACCGCCGCGCGCTCGGCGCGCCGCATGGCTTTTTCCTGACGTGGTTCCTGCCATACCTTGGCTACTTCGTCGCGGGCCGTCTGATCTTCGATGGCGAGATGCGCGTTCCGCGCCCAGGTTTGATGCTGGCCGCCACCGTGGCCGCGACCGCGTTGGGCGTGACCATCATGTCCAACGGCCAAGTGCTGGACACCTACTTCTACGACTACTTCAGCCTGACGGTGCCGTTCATGTCGCTGGCCGCATTCCAATGGATCGTGTCCTCGCCCCGGTTGCCCAGGCTGGCGGCGCTGGCCCCGCTGACGTTTGGCGTATACCTCATCCATCCGGTCTTTCTGGATGTCGCGCGCCGCATCGGCGCCTTCTCGGGGCAGGACCGCGACGCGTGGGTGGTGCCGTTGCTGACGATGATGGTGTTTGCATTATCGGCCGCCAGCAGCTGGTTGCTTCGGCGCCATCCGGCCACGCGCCGCCTCGTCTGAAAGCCCTACGGCGCATGGGGTTGTTCGCGGTTTGAGCGCGGTCAAACCCACCCCGGGATTCCCTCGAATGGCCCGGCCTTTTGACGCGGGCGTGGCCCAATCCCTTGGGGTACAATTCACGGCTTATTTGATCGGCCAGACACCGATTTTTCTTCGCGCCAGAACGGATTCACCCAGGCTCGAATTCATGAACAAGGCCCCCGGAACACACCGCGAGGGACCTGGACTTGAACAAAAGCGCCTGGCAAGGCTCAAACCGTCCTGGCTTTTTTATCCGAGCGGAGGGAATCATGACCGACATCGGTCGGATGGCACATGTCGTGCCAGCTCGCACCCAGCTACCCGTCAGCGCTTATTTTGACGAAGCCCTCTTTGCCCGCGAGCAAGAACTCATTTTCAAGCAATCCTCGCTCTACGTCGGCCACCAGAAATTGGTGCCCGAAATCGGGGATTGGCGTACGTTGGTCCAGGAAAACGGAGGGCGCTCGCTGGTTCGCAACCAGCATGGCGTCGAACTCATCTCAAATGTCTGCCGTCACCGTCAGGCATTGATGCTTGGTGGCGAAGCCGGCAACGTGGCCGGCAACTGCAACACGCATGGCAATCTGAAAGCGACTGGCGGCAACATCGTCTGCCCGTTGCACCGCTGGACGTACAACAACCAAGGCGAGTTGTTGGGCGCGCCGCAGTTCGAGACCACGCCTTGCATGAACCTGCAGAAGTTCCGCCTGCGCGATTGCCACGGGCTGCTCTTCGAAGGCCCGCGCGACCCGGCTGCAGACATGGCGCCGTTGTTTGGGCGTCCCGAGTTCGACTTCGGCGATTACGTGCTGGACCACGTTGAAGTGCATCAGTGCAACTACAACTGGAAGACCTTCATCGAGGTCTACCTCGAGGACTACCACGTCGGCCCGTTCCATCCCGGACTGGGGCGTTTCGTCACGTGCGACGACCTGACCTGGGAGTTCAACGACTGGTACAGCCTGCAGAAGGTGGGCGTGCACAACGCGCTGGCACAGCCGGGTTCGGACGTGTACAAGCAGTGGCACGACCGCCTGCTGTCGTTCCGCGAAGGCGACGCCCCCGACTTCGGCGCCGTGTGGGTCACGTACTTCCCGACCCACATGATCGAGCTCTATCCGCACGTGCTGGTGCTGTCCACGCTGTACCCGAAGGGCCCGCAGGAAACGATCAACGTGGTCGAGTTCTACTACCCCGAGGAAATCGCCGCCTTCGAGCGCGAGTTCGTCGAGGCGCAACGCGCGGCCTACATGGAAACGGCCATCGAAGACGACGAGATCGCCGAACGCATGGATGCCGGCCGCAAGGCCTTGATGCTGCGCGGCGTGAACGAGACGGGTCCGTACCAGTCGCCCATGGAAGACGGCATGCAGCACTTTCACGAGTGGTACCGCCGCATCATGCAGTCGGTGTAGACCTTACCGCTTCAGCCGGCATGACAAAGGGCCTTGCGACATCCTTCACGATTCGCAAGGCCCTTTTTCCGTCCAACGGCGGTGCGCGGTTCAGCGTCCGGTGACGCCAGCCACCGTCCGTTCACCGATCGCCAGTCCCACTGTCATGCCCACGCCGGAGTGCATGACCGCCACCGTGGTCGCCGCGTCCACCGGCATCACGGAAAACGGCGCCGGTCCGTGCGCGCCGTAGACGCCCTGCCACCGCTCGACCACGCGCAGCCGCGCGCCCAGCGCCTGCGAGGCAAGATCCAGCATGGCGTTATCGACGGCTTCGTCGTTGAACGGCAGCGCGTCCTGCCCGTACTGGTGCGAGTCGCCGATGATCAGCTCGCCATACGGCGTGGGACTGATCAGCAGATGGATGCCGTTTTCCAGCAGCATCGGCGTGCGCGCCTGGATCACGCCGCGCAGCGACTGCGCCGTCGGCAGGTCCGAGAACGCGCCGTAATGCACGCAGGACAGGCCGGTGAGCAGTGGCCGGTCCAGCGGCACGGGCGCGCCGTCGAACACCGCGCGCAGCATCTGCAGGCGCGTGACCTCCAGGTTCAACGGCGCAAATTGCTCGGGCAGCAGGGTCAGGTAATCGTGGCCCGGGCACACGAACACATGCGACGCCTTGAAGTCGCCCGCCGAGGTGCCGACTTCGCCGTTCTCCACGGCGCGCGCCAGAGTTCCGGTGACGAAGTCGACGCCCAGCACGGACTGCAGATAGTGCGTGATGGCCGGCAGCGCCTCACGCGAATAGATCTGCAGGTCATCGTGACCGCGCAGCGCCATGCAGTGGTGCGCAAGCTGCCCGCCGTACAGACCCGCCACATCCCGCGCGGACAAGAGGTCCGCGCGGTAGCCTTCCTGCCGCATCCGCGTGTCCGCAAATTCCTGCAGCACGTCGGCCTCGTCGGCGTTGCGGGCCAGCACCAGGGCGCCATTGGCGCGCACATGAAAACCCGCCTTGTCCGCCAGATCGAGCCACAGCTCGCGGGACTGCTGCGCGTGCGACAGCATCGTGCCCGGCGCCTGCCCCGTCACGATGACCTGGCCGAAATTGCGGATCGTCGCACCATGCGCCTGGCGGCTGCGCTCGATCACCGCCACGGACAGGCCGCGCTTGGCGGCCGCCCAGGCATGCGCGATGCCGAGCATGCCCGCGCCCACCACGATTACGTCGTAAGTCTTCATTTTTGAAATACTGCGAGAAGGATGTCGGGGAGGCCACCGCGGGCCTCCCGATGCGCGGCGGCGCGCTGCCGCCGCGGTGGGTCAGGATTTACTTCTTCTTCGGCTCGGACTTGCCGTCGTAGCGGCGGGTCCACTCGGCAATGATGCGGTCGCGGTTCGTCGCGGCCCACGTGAAGTCGTTCTTGATCATGCGCGAGGTCAGATCGGCCGGCAGGTTCGGGTTGGCGGTCGCGATCGACGGAATCGCCAGCACCGCGAAGTTGGCCTTGTACAGCTCGTTGGCTTCGCGGCTTGCCGAGAAGTCGGCCAGCTTGCGGGCGGCGTCGAGGTTCTTGGTGCCCTTCATGATGGCGGTGGCTTCGACTTCCCAGCCCAGGCCTTCCGACGGGAACACGGCTTCGACCGGTGCGCCGTCGGCCTTCAGCTTGGCGGCGCGGTAGTCGAACGAGATGCCGATCGGGAATTCACCGGCGGCGGCCATGTTGCACGGCTTGGAGCCGGAGTGCGTGTACGAGCCGATGTTCTTGTGCAGGGCGTCCATGTAGGCCCAGCCCTTTTCTTCACCGAAGATCTGCAGCCAGGCGCTGACGTCCAGGAAGCCCGTGCCGGACGAGGCCGGGTTCGGCATGACGATCTTGCCGGCATAGACCGGCTTGGTCAGGTCCTGCCACGACGTGGGCTTGGGCAGCTTCTGCTTTTCGGCTTCGATCGTGTTGAAGCAGATGGCGGCGGCGTAGCCGTCCATGCCGACCCAGGCGGGCTCGGCCTTGGCATCGCGCATGTTGGCGGCGATCTGATCCAGGCCCTTCGGCGCATAGGGCTGCAGCATGCCTTCCTTGTCCATCAGGCCCAGCGCGGTGCCGGCCAGGCCCCAGATCACGTCGGCCTTGGGATTGTTCTTCTCGGCCAGCAGCTTGGCGGCGATGATCCCCGTGGAGTCGCGCACCCACTGGATCTTGATGTCGGGATTGGCCTTCTCGAAGGCAGCTTGATAGGCCTTGATCTGGTCGGCTTCCAGCGCCGTGTAGACGGTCAGCGTGGTCTCGGCCGAGGCGGCGCCCATCACGCCCGTCAGGGCGGCGGCCAGTGCAAGCAGCTTGTAGCGATTCATGAACAACTCCGTGAGTGAGCGGAAAAACAGGATGAACGAGGCCCCCACGGCCGGCGGGTGCAGGCTGCGGATGGCGGTAAGTCAAAAGGTGTGGGGTGGCCCGGAGCGCCGGGCGGCAGGCGTCTAGTTCAGGGGCGTTCGCCTCGGGCCAGACGGGCTTGAATGTCCTCGACCACGGCCGGCAGGTCGGCCACCGTGTCGATCAAGTAGTGCGGGCCGGCCGGATTCAGCTCGTCGCGTGCGGCATTGCGCGCCGCGTCGCGAGTGGTGTCGGAAAGGCCCAGGTATTCGTCCAGCGTCAGGCCCGCGGCGTTGCCGGACAGCAGCAGCCCCACGGTCCACATGCCCGCGCGGCGGCCCTCTTCGATGCCGGGCGCGGTGTCGTCGACCTTGATGCAGCCGGCCACGTCGGACAGGCCAAGCTCCACCACATTCTTCAAGGCCATGGCGGGCGCGGGACGCGCGCGCGGCACCTCGTCGCTGGCGACGATGCAATCGGGCGCCAGGTCCTCGGTGGCGGCGCGTTCGACCACTCGGGCCATCACGCTGGCGGGATAGCCGGAGCACGACCCGATCTTCAGGCCGCGTTCGCGCAAGGCGCGCAGCACGTCGGCGGCGCCGGGGATGGCGGCGGAATACTGCGCGACCTTCTCCAGTTGCATGGGCAGGAAGCGCTCGTAGATGGCGGTCACGTCGTCGTCGCTGGGCAGGCGGCCGAAGCGGGCCTGGTATTGGGTGGCAATGGCGGGCTGGTCGCACAGCGTGCGGATGTGGTCCCACTTGCCCATGCCCATCGGGCCGCGCGCTTCCTTCAGCGACACGTCCATGCCGAACTGCGAGAACGCATCCACGAACACCTTGGTGGGCGCGAAGGATCCGAAGTCGACCAGCGTGCCGGCCCAGTCGAAGATCACCGCCTCGAGGCGGACGGGCAAAGGTTGAACAGTCATGGAAGTCATCCTGGAAAAATGGTCGGTCAACGGGACGCCGGGCGCCGCCAGGCCTGGGTGCGCGCCACCAGGGCACGGCTCGCCAGGTGCAGGACCAGCGCGGCAACGGCTGAGCTGGCCATGATGACCGTGCACATGGCGGCGGCCGGGCCGATGAAGCCGGCGTCATCCATGTTGAGCACGGCGACGGCGGCCAGCACCGTGGATGGGCTGTACAGAAACACCACCGCCGACACGGTCGTCATGGCGGAAACGAAAAGGTAGCGGGCCACATCCAGCGCCGCGGGCAGGCACATGGGCAGCGTCACGCGCACAAAGGTCGTCAGGCGCGGCACCTTCAGCGAGGCGGAGGCGGCCTCGAACTCCGGGTCCAGCGCATTGAGCGCGGTGGCGGCGGTCAGATGCGCGCTGGTATAGAAGTGGACGACCGTGCACAACACGAGCAGCGGCATCGTGCCGTACAGCATGTTCAGCGGGTTCGACAGGCTGTTGAAGAAGAAGATGTAGCCCAGGCCCAGCACCAGTCCCGGCACCGCCATCGGCATCAGCGCCAGCATGCCGGCCATGCCGCGCAAGCCGCGCGCCATCGTGCCGCGGGCGGGCACCTTCTCCATCATCCACGCGCCGACAAAGACCACCAGGGTGCCCACGAGCGCGGTGCAGAACGCGAGCTGCAGGCTGTTGCGCCACGCCAGCCAGCCGCCGCCGTCCATGTTGTCGAAGTCGTACGAACGCAGCGACATCGACAGGTTGTACGGCCACATCTTCACGAATGAGGCCCAGACCGCCACGCCGATGATCAGCAGCAGGAAGGCCGCCATCACGCCGGACAGGATCAGGAACGCCGCGTCGCGCCGGCCGTTCATGCCGGCCGCATAAGGCTGCGCGCGGCCGCTCATCTGGGCGCCCTGACGGGCACGCAACCGGCGATCCAGCACAAAGGTCAGCAGGGCCGGCAGCAGCAGCAATATGCCGATGGCTGCCCCCTTGGGGAAATTCTGCTGTCCCACCACCGCCTTATAGGCTTCCATGGCCAGCACGTTGTAGTCGCCACCGACGACCTTGGGCACGCCGAAGTCCGTGACGGTCAGCGTGAACACCACGCAGCAGGCCGAGAACACCGCGTAGCGCGTGCCGGGCAGCGTGACCGTCATGAAGGTGCGCCACGGCCCCGCGCCCATGGCGCGCGCCGCGTCATAAAGCCGGCCGTCGGCCAGCGCCAGGCCCGTCAGCAAAATCATGAGCGCATGCGGAAACGTGTAGAACGCCTCGCCCACCACGATGCCCCAGAAGCCATAGATGGTGGCGCCGCCGGTCAGACCCTTGAGCAGGCCCTGATTGCCCAGCAGGTAGACCAGTGCGATGCCGGGCAGCAGTGACGGCGCCAGCAGCGGCAGCAGCGCGATCGTGCGCAGCAGCCCCTTGCCCGGCAGGCGGGTGCGGGTGAGGCCATAGGCAAAGCCGTAGGCGCAGGGCACCACCAGCAGGGTCGTCACGACGCCCACGGCCAGGCTGCGCCCGACCATGTCCATGAATCCGTCGGCGCCGACGATGCTGGCGATGACCGACAGGCCCGCCCAGCCGCCGTCGGCGTCCGTGACGGATTTAAGGAGGATCGCCGCCAACGGCAACGCCAGGAATATCAGGAGACCGAGCGCCAGGCCGCCCTGCCCCAGCGCCAATCCCAGCGCGCCAATCCAGGCGGGCATCGGGCGGCGTCCCAAGGCAGGCAGCGGCGCGGCGGCGGACGTGGGGATTGCGGGCGCGGCGGAAACCGCGGCGGGCTGGCCGATGGCGCGGGAATTGTTCACGGCCGGATCAAGCGTAGGCGCGTATCGCATGGCGCGGCAGCTCCACCCAGCAACGGCCGGCAGCGTGAGCGCCCAGCAGGGCGTCTCCGGTTTCAGGAGACACGATGGAATGCACGGTGGCGCCGGGCACGCCTTCCAGACGCAACGCAAGACGATAGCTGCGTCCCAGGAACACGCCGTCCAGCACGTCGGCCAGCATGGAATTGGATTCTTCCGGCTTTGTCATGCTGACGCGCACGGCCTCGGGCCGCACGAAAAGCTTGCCGGAACCGGCGTCCAGGGCCGCATCCACCGCCAGCTCCTGGCGCCCCACGCGGGCGCGATGGTCGTCGATGCGTTCGAACGGCAGCCAGTTGGCCTCGCCCACGAAATCGGCGATGAAAGCCGATCCCGGCTGGCGATACAGTTCGCGCGGCGTGCCGTACTGCTCGATGACGCCGCCGTTCATCACGGCGATGCGGTCGGCCATCACCATGGCCTCTTCCTGGTCATGCGTCACCATGAGCGTGGTGATGGACAGGCGCTTTTGCAGCGCGCGCAATTCGATGCGCAGGTGTTCACGCACGCGCGCATCCAGCGCCGACATGGGTTCGTCCAGCAACAGCAGGGACGGCGACGGCGCCAACGCGCGCGCCAGCGCCACGCGCTGCTGCTGGCCGCCCGAGATCTGGCCGGGGTACTTGTGCGACGCGCCCGCCAGGCCCACCAAAGTCAGCATTTCCTCGACACGGCTGGCGACATGGCTGCGATGGGCGCGCTTGCCGCTCAGGCCGTAGGCCACGTTCTGGGCCACGGTCAGGTTCGGAAACAGCGCATAGGACTGGAACAGGATCCCGTAGTCTCGCGCCTGCGGTTCGGCATGGGAGATGTCGCGGCCCGACAGCACGATGGTTCCGCTGTCCTGGCGCTCCAGCCCGGCGATCGCGCGCAGCAGCGTCGTCTTGCCGCAACCCGAGGGCCCCAGCAGACACACCAATTCTCCGGCGCGGATATCCAGCGACACATCGGCCAACGCCGTGTGGGTGCCGAATCGCTTGACGAGATTCTGCACGGAGAGAAAGGCGGTATCGCGTTGGGGCATGGGGCCTCCGGTCTGGGAACGAAGGCAGTATGGAAGCGGCGTATTGAGCGTTTATGACACTTCGCGCAAATGCAGTAATAAAAACATCAAATTATTTTGGTGTACTGGCGGTCTTGCGCATTGCGTCCAACCCTCGCCCCCCGACCGTGCTCGTCGCCGAACTCAAATCCTTCTATGCCGTGGCCCGCTGCGGAACCGTCACCAAGGCCGCCGCCCAACTGGGTGTGAGCCAGCCCACGGTGACGGGGCAACTGCGCCAGCTCGAATCGCGCTACGGAATCGAACTGTTTCACCGGCAGGGGCGCGGCATGCGACTGTCGGACGCCGGGCAGAACCTGATGCCGATGGTCGAGAAATTGGTGCAGCAGGAGACCGAGATCGACTTCCGGCTGCGCGACGCGAGCGACCTGCGCGAAGGCAATCTGCGCATCGGCGCAACCGGGCCCTACTACATCATGGATACCGTGCGGCGCTACAACCAGCGCTATCCCGGCATCGACCTGACCGTGACGATCGGCAATTCGCAGTCGATGCTCCGGGCGTTGCAGGATTACCGCATCGAGATTGCCACGTCTTCCTTTCTGACGGATGACAAGCATCTGTACCGGCGCAAGATCGCCGCGGACCCGATCCGCGTCGTCACGCACCGGGCCCATCCGCTAGCGCGGCGCGCCCAGGTGCGGCTGGCCGATCTGGCCGAGCACGCGCTGCTCTTGCGCGAGCCCGGCTCGATGACGCGCCAGCTGACCGAAGAAGCGCTGCAGGCGGCCGGCGTCACCATGCGCCGCACGCTGGAAATCGGCAGCCGCGAATCGATCCGCCAAGCCATCCTGTGCGAGCTGGGCATCAGCCTGATCCCGTCACGCGAGATTCCGTCCCACCCCGATCTGGCCGCCCTGGACATCCAGGACGCCGGCATCGTGATGAATGAGTACCTGTACTGCCTGCGCGAGCGCCAACCGGTGCAGCTTATCGCGCGCTTTCTGGAGATGGCGCCGGCAGCCGGCTGACCGTTGCGGTCACTGCCCGCCTCTTCCCCTTGCGGCCACTCAGGAGACAACCATGGCCTTGACCCTGCAGGAAATCGAACAACTCTTCCTGGAACGCGGGCACCGTTCCTATCATGGCGAATCCGTCAGCCATCTGCGGCACGCGCTGCAGACGGCGACGCTGGCCGAGCAGAACGGCGCCAACGCCCATCTCATCACGGCGTGCCTGCTGCATGATCTGGGCCACCTGATTGCCGATCGTCCCGGCACGCCGACACTGCGCGGCATCGACGACAAGCACCAGTATTTCGTGCTGCCCTTCCTGCGCGGGCTGTTCAGCGCCGCCGTGCTGGATCCCATCCGCCTGCACGTCGAGGCCAAGCGCTACCTCTGCTATGTCGAGCCGCAGTACGAAGCAAGGCTGTCCGAAGATTCCCGCCGCAGCCTGGCATTGCAGGGCGGCAGTTTTGACGCCGGCCAGGCCGTGGACTTCGCCAGCATGCCCGGCGCGCCCGACGCGATACGCCTGCGGCGCTGGGACGACATGGCCAAGGTGCCGGGCCTGGCGACGCCGCCGCTCGATCACTTCCTGGAAATCGCCGAAACCGTGTCCGGACGCGTCAAGCTGGCCGCGGTCTGGTAACTGCTGGCCCGCGTCCATGAAAAAAGCCAGGGTGAATGCCCTGGCTTTTTGTCGTTCATTCGCCCTTGGCCACCGGGCGGGCGGGATCGCTGCACCATTCGCTCCAGGATCCCGGATACAGCCGCGAGCCCGGCAGGCCGGCGATTTCCATCGACAGCAGGTTGTGGCAGGCGGTGATGCCCGATCCGCACTGATGGACGATGGACGCCGGATCGCGCCCAGCCAGAAGCGTGCCGAACTCCGCGCGCAGCGCGTCGGCTGACTTGAAGCGGCCGTCCGGCTGCAGGTTTTCACCATTCGGGCGGTTCAGCGCGCCGGGGATATGGCCGGCTACCGGGTCCATGGGTTCGACCTCGCCGCGATAGCGGTTGGCGGCGCGCGCGTCGATCACGGTGAAGGATGGCTGGGCAATGTTGGACAGCACGGTCTGGGCGTCCACCGTGCCGGCCAGCCGCGCGCCCGGTTCGACCGGATTACCCGGCTGCACGGCAGGCGCCGCGTCGAGGCTGACGGGCAGGCCCGCGGCCGTCCAGGCCTGCCAGCCGCCGTCCAGCACGGCAACCTGGTCATGGCCCAGCCACCGCAGCATCCACCACAGATGCGCCGCGTACATGCCGCCGCTGGCGTCGTACGCCACCACCAGCGTGCTGGGGGTCACGCCGTGCGCGGCCATCAGCGCGCCGAACTGGGCGCGGTCCGGCAGCGGATGGCGGCCGTTCTTGCCCGTGCGCGCGGCAGCCAGCTCGGTTTCGTGGTCCAGGTAACGGGCGCCGGGAATGTGGCCCGCGTCGTAGGCCTGGCGGCCCGCCGCATGGTTGGTCAGGTCGTGGCGGACGTCGAACACGCGCACGTCGGGGTTGTCCAGGCGCGCGGCCAGGTCGGCGGCGGAGATCAGGGTCGTCGTCATGCGAGGGGGCTCCTGTGAAATTCGGCGGATGCTGGCTTCAGACCGGTTTGGGATCGCGCATGGTGCGCCACACCGACAGCAGGCCCGCGAAGATAATGAGGCCCATGCCGGCCCAGGCCACGGCGTCCAGATGGTCGCCCCAGAAGCCCATGCCAATCAGCGCCGCAAAAATGATGGTGCTGTACTGCAGAGCGGCGGTCAGCAGCGCCGACCCCATGCCGAACGCCCGGGTCATGGCCAGTTGGCCAAACAGCCCCGCCACGCCGACGCCCAGCAGCGAAAGGTAACCGGTCCAGTCCGCATAGCCCCAGCCTTCGAACGCCAGTCCGGCGGCGCTGGACGCGCACACGGCGACCGAGAAGAACAGGACGGTGCGCCATTCGGGCTCGCCGATGCGGCCCAATTGGCGGATCTGCATCATCGCGATCGCGGACATGGCGCCCGCCCCCATGCCGAGCAGGGCGGCGAGCCACTGGTCTTCGTTGATGCTGGGCCGCAGCACGGCAATGACGCCCATGAACCCCAGCGCCACGGCCAGGATCCGCACCGGGTCGCGCTGCGCCCCGCCCCACCCCAGCATCCAACAGGCGATAAACAGCGGCGCCGTGTAGTTCAGGCTGGTGGCCGTGGCCAAAGGCAGGTGGGAGATGGCGAAAAAGCCCAGCCACATCGACGTGACGCCGGACAGATTGCGCCAGATGTGCAGCTTCCAGCTCGTGGGAATGATGGACTGGCGGCCGGCGCGCGCCCAGAGCAGCAGCAGGATCACCGACGGCAGGCCGCGAAAGAGCACGACCTGCGGCAGCGACGCGCCGTGTTCGGTGCCGAGCTTCACGAACGACCCCATGATGGCGAACATGGCGGACGCCACCAACATCCAAAGTGCCTGCATGCGGGTCTACGCTAAGGGAAAAGGGGGAAGGAATAAGGGAAAGCGATACTATACTCTCCGTCACCGGGAGCGGAGCCGGCGAGTCGGGGAACTGGCGAGGCCCCGCGATGTCGAAACCCGGTTATTTGCCGCTCGCAGAGGAATAAAAAAACATGAAACGCATTGTTCTGTTCGTCATTACCAACCTGGCCGTCATGCTCGTGCTGTCGGCCACGCTGCGCATCCTGGGCGTGGATCGTGTCATCACGGCCAACGGGATCAACTTCAACGCGCTCCTGATCTTCTCGGTCGTGGTCGGCTTCACCGGCGCCATCATCTCGCTCCTCATGAGCAAGCCCATGGCCAAGTGGAGCACCGGTGCGCAGGTGCTGGATCCCAACGCGCCCCGCAACCAGCGCGAAGCCTGGCTGGTCGACACGGTCCACCAACTGGCCGATCGCGCCGGCATCGGCCGCCCCGAAGTCGCCATCTACGAAGGCGCCCCCAACGCGTTCGCCACCGGCGCGTTCAAGAACGACTCGCTGGTCGCCGTGTCGACGGGCCTCTTGGAAAGCATGTCCGAAGAGGAAGTCGCAGCCGTGCTGGCGCACGAAGTCGCGCACATCGCCAACGGCGACATGGTCACCCTGACCCTGATCCAGGGCGTGGTGAACACCTTCGTCATTTTCCTGGCGCGCGTCGTCGGCTACTTCATCGACCGCGTCGTGTTCAAGAACGAACGCGGCATCGGCCCGGGGTACTTCGTCACGGTGCTGGTCTGTGAAATCATCTTCGGCGTCCTGGCTTCGATCATCGTGGCCTGGTTCTCGCGCCAGCGCGAATACCGCGCCGACGCCGGCTCGGCCCACCTGATGGGCGCCCGCGAACCGATGATCCGCGCTCTGGCCCGCCTGGGTGGCCTGGAACCGGGCGAACTGCCCAAGTCCTTCGAAGCGTCCGGCATCACCGGCAAGGGCGGCCTGGCCGCCATGTTCGCCTCGCACCCGCCGATCCCGGCCCGCATCGCCGCGCTGCAGAACGCCCGCGTGATCTGATCGGTCACCGGCCGCAAAAAAGCCCGCTTCGGCGGGCTTTTTTTGCGTGCTTATCTGACGCATTTGGCTGAATGGGTGTCTGACACCCTCTGAGATGTTGCGACAAGCCCGAGATCATCTCCCCAGGGTGTCAGACACCTTGTCACCGCAGCACGCCGCTCAGCACTCGACGATATTCACCGCCAAGCCGCCCCGCGCGGTTTCCTTGTACTTGGTCTTCATGTCGGCGCCGGTTTCGCGCATGGTCTTGATGACCGAGTCCAGCGACACGTAATGCTGGCCGTCGCCGCGCAGCGCCATGCGGGCGGCGTTGACGGCCTTGACCGATGCCATGGCGTTGCGCTCGATACAGGGGATCTGCACCAGTCCGCCGACCGGGTCGCAGGTCAGGCCCAGGTTGTGCTCCATGCCGATTTCGGCCGCGTTTTCCACCTGTTCCACGGACCCGCCCAGCGCCGCCGCCAGTCCGCCGGCCGCCATGGAACAGGCCACGCCGACTTCGCCCTGGCAGCCTACTTCCGCGCCGGACAGCGACGCGTTGTACTTGTACAGCAGCCCGATGGCAGCCGCGGTCAGCAGGAAGTCGCGCACGCCCTCACGATTGGCGCCCGGCACGAAACGATCGTAATAGTGCAGCACCGCCGGGATGATGCCCGCCGCGCCGTTGGTGGGCGCGGTGACCACGCGGCCGCCCGCAGCGTTTTCTTCGTTGACGGCCATCGCGTACAGGTTCACCCAATCCATGACGGAAAGCGGATCGGACAGCGTGCGCTCGGCGCGCTGCGTCAGGTTGCGGTACAGCTCAGGCGCACGGCGGCGCACGCGCAACGGGCCCGGAAGTTCGCCGTCCGCCTCGGGATAGTTGATGCCACAGCCGCGCGCCACGCAGTCCTGCATCACCTGCCAGATCCGGTCCAGGCCGGCGTTGACTTCCGAGGCTTCGCGCCAGGTCAGCTCGTTCTGCATCATGATCTGCGCGACGGTCATTCCGTTTTCCTGGCACATGGCCAGCAGCTCCCGCCCCATGCGGAACGGATACGGCAACTGGTCGTGCGCGGCGATGACCTGGCTGTTGGACGCGCCTGCGGTGACGACGAAGCCGCCGCCCACGGAGAGGTAGCGCGCCTCGCGCAGGCTCTGGCCGTCGGCGTCGAACGCATGGAATTTCATGCCGTTGGGATGTTCGGCCATAGCTTCGCGGCGATAGAACATCAGGTGTTCCTTTTCCACGAAGGGCAGCGGGTACTTGCCCAGCAGCGGCAATTGGCGGCTGGCGCGCACGGACGCGACCATGCCGGCGATGGCGGCCGGGTCGACCGTGTCGGGCGCCTCGCCCATCAGCCCCAGCAGCACGCCCTTGTCGGTGCCGTGTCCCTTGCCGGTGGCGCCCAGCGATCCGTACAGTTCGGCCCGCACGCTGGCGACGCGCGGAATCAGGCCGTCGCGCTCCAGGCCCTGGGCGAACAACAGCGCCGCCCGCATCGGACCCACCGTGTGTGAGCTCGACGGGCCGATGCCCACCTTGAACAGATCGAAAACAGAAACGGCCACGCCAAACCCCACGACATCCACAAATGATCAGGCAATGATACGCGCAGGCCCGCGCGCACGCAGTAATGCCCCGCCGGGCGTATCCTGTATCTTCGCGCCAGGTGTCAAAGCCCGCCGCGGCATGCGATCATTACAGAATTATTACTTGTCATAAAAAGAACGGAAAAACGCCTGGATGTCTGGACTCATTACCCTGCTTGACTTCGCCGGCTACGTGGCGCTGCTGCTCTGGGGCGTGCATATGGTGCAAACGGGCGTGCAACGCGCGTTTGGCGCCGCACTGGGCGCGGCACTGGGACGCGCCCTTGGCACACGGCTGCGGGCATTCTTCGCCGGCCTGGGCATCACGGCGGCGTTGCAGAGCAGCACCGCCACCGGCCTGATGATCACCGGCTTTGCCGCAGGCGGCGTCGTCGGATTGGTGCCCGCCCTGGCGGCCATGCTGGGCGCCAACGTCGGCACGACGTTGATCGTTCAGTTGCTGTCCTTTGACCTGACCGAACTGGCGCCGATCCTGATCCTGGCCGGCGTCTGGATGTTCCGGCGCTACCCGCCGGGCCGCACCCGCGACCTGGGCCGGGTCTTCATCGGCCTGGGCCTATTGCTGCTGTCGCTGCATCAGCTCGTCGAGCTTTTCGCCCCGTTCCAGACCGCGCCCATGCTGGGCATGATCCTGGACGCGCTGGCAACCCAGCCGGTCGCCGCAGTACTGCTGTCCGCGGCGTTCACCTGGGCAGCGCACTCCAGCGTGGCCGTGGTGGTGCTGGTGATGTCGCTGGCCAGCCACAACATGGTGGCGCCGCACGTGGCGTTTGCGCTGGTGCTGGGCGCCAACCTGGGCACGGCGATCAACCCGATGATCGAAGGCGTGACCGGCGACGATCCCGCCGCTCGCCGTCTGCCGCTGGGCAACCTGCTGACGCGGGTGCTGGGCGTGCTGGCCGGCCTGCTGCTGTTGCCGTTCCTGCAGCCCTGGATGAGCGACCTGGCGCGGGACCCCGCCCGCGCGGTCGCCAATTTCCACACCCTGTTCAATGCCGTCATCGCCCTGGCCTTCCTGCCGCTCCTGACTCCGTACGCCGCCCTCCTCACCCGCTGGCTGCCCAAGCGCGCCGACCCGAACGACCCGTCCCGGCCCCAATACCTGGACGAATGGGCGCACGACGTGCCGGCGGTCGCGCTGGGCAACGCCGCGCGCGAAGCCCTGCGGATGGCCGACATGCTGCAGACGCTGCTGCTCTACGCGCGGGCTGGCTTCAAGCGCGACAACCGCCACCGCATGGTGCAGGCGCGCCAGCTCGACGGCGCGCTGGACAAGCTGGAAAACGCCATCACGACATACCTGGCAACGCTCGATCAGGAAAACATGACCCGCGAGGACATCCAGCGGCTCGACGACATCCTGGCGTTCACCAGCAACATCGGCCATGCCGGCGATATCGCCCATCACGGGCTGCTCAGCCACGTCGCCAAGCTGCGTAAACAGGGATGGACGTTCTCGCCCGAGCAACGCGCCAGCCTGGACGACACCCTGGGCCAGCTCATCGCCAACCAGCGCACGGCCGCCGCGCTCTTCGTGAACGACGACCTGCGCCAGGCACGTTCGCTGGCCGGCGAAAAGGCGCGATTCCGCACGATCGAAACCCGGGCGGCCGACACGCACCTGCAGAAGATCAAATCGGGCGAAGTGGACGCGGCGGAAGTCGGCGCGCTGTACCTGGACATCCTGCGGGACATGAAGGGCATCAACTCGCATCTGGTGGGCGCGGCGGCGTATCCGCTCCTCGCACGCCACGGCGAGCTCCTGCCCAGCCGTTTGCGCGAAGCGGGGAATTGAGGGCCCCCACGCCGCACGCGCTCCGCGCGCTTGCTGCCCCCCGAGGGGGCGGCCCCGCCTTCGGGCGGCCGAGCGGCGGGGCGGCTGTTGACTGCCCCCACGCCGCACGCGCTCCGCGCGCTTGCTGCTCCAGGTGTCAGACACCCATTGAGACGCCCCTCCAAGTCGACGGCTATCTCCGCCGGGTGTCTGACACCGTCCCAAGCACGCCGGTGCATGAAAAAGCCGACCCTCGGGTCGGCTTACTTTTTCATGGGACACATCCGGTGAGCCAACCTGGTGGCTCACCCTTCCCCCCTCAGAGATACCGCTTGAACCACTCCAGCATCCGCGACCACCCATCCTTCGCGGCCTCGGGCTGATAACTGGCGCGGTAATCCGCCAGGAACGCATGGTCGGCTTCGGGATACACCACGATGTCGGACAGCTTCGCGGCGGCGTTGCCGGCGGCCAGCTTCGTCTTCATGGCTTCCACGTCAGAAAGCGGAATGCTGCCGTCGCGCCCGCCGTACAGGCCCAAAACGGGGCCGTGCAGCTCATTCGTCACATCCAGCGCCACGCGCTTGATGAGCGGTCCGTGGCCCACACTGAGCTTGCCGTACCAGGCCACGCCCGCCTTCACGTCGGGGTTGTGCGCGGCGTACATCCACGTCAGGCGCCCGCCCCAGCAGAAACCCGTCACCGCCACGCGGCGCGCGTCCCCGCCATTTGCGGCAGCCCACGCCACGCTGGCGTCCAGGTCGCCGAACACCTGTTCGTCCGGCACCTTGCTGACGAGTTCGGAAATGAGCTTCGGGATATCGGTGTAGGCCGAGGCGTCGCCCTGGCGCTGATACAGATCGCACGCGACGGCCAGATAGCCGGCCTTGGCGACCCGGCGGCAGATGTCCTTGATGTGCTCATGCACGCCGAAGATCTCCTGGATCACCAGCACGATCGGCAGATCGCGCTGCCCCTCGGGCGCCGCGTAATAGGCGCTAATCGGGCCGTCGGTGACGGGAAGCTGGAAATCTCCGTGGACGAGGCCCCGCGTGTCCGTGTGGATCACGGTGGGAGCGACATTGCCGGCGGCGGTGGAAAAACTCATGGAGAACTCCTTGGTTGGGGTCGACGAAAGCCGGCCATCCCCACCGCCTTGCCAGCGCTAGTGCTGGTGGCCGTGCTCCGCATGCGGCGCGCCATGGTCAGCGTGCCCGCCATGGTCGTGGCCGTGGTGCATCAGGGTCGTCACGCTATAGATCAGCGCCACGCCCACACCGACCAGCAGCAACTGCGGGACGGCATCGGACAGGGATACCCGCTCGTGCATCTGCGGCATCAGGTCGGCCACCGAGATATACAGGAAGCTGCTGGCGGCAACCACCAGAATGTACGGCGTCCAGTCCTGCGCCTGCTGCAGCACGAAGTAGCCTATTATGCCGCCGACCGCTGAACACAAGCTGGTAAAGAGAATCAGCGCGAACGCCCGGCGCCGGCGCAGGCCCGCGTTGATCAGAACGACGAAATCGCCCAGCTTGTGCGGTATCTCGTGGATGATGATCGACGCCGCCGTCAGCACGCCCAGCAGCGGGTCGGTAAGAAACGCCGCGGCGATCAGGACGCCGTCGCACAGGTTGTGCAGCGAACTGCCGATCAGGATGAGCATCCCGCCGCGCCCCGCCTCATGCCGGTCGTGCCCCTTGTGATGATGATGGCCGTCGCCTTCGTGGTGATGGCTGTGGCGCAGCAGCGCTATCTTTTCCAGCACGAAGAACCCGATCAGCGATGCCAGCATCAGCCCGAAGAGCACATGCGCGTTGCCGACGCCGGTTTCGAACGCTTCGGGCAGCAGGTGCAAAAGCGCGACCGACAGCAGCACGCCCACCGACAGGCTCACCATGTGATGCAGGTATTTGGCAAAGACCTTGTAAGCGAGCCAGCTCGCGATGAGGACAGCAATAAGGCCACCGGTGATGGTGGCGAGCAGGACCCAGAGCAGCAACATGGAGGGGGAGAAGATCAGGCGGGGGGAAGCGCAACATTATATTGTTGCAATCCAAAAACCGGAAATGGGCCGTCCGAAGACGGCCCCGGCGCCAATCTGTCCCTAGTGCGCCTGCTCCCAGTTCTTGCCGACGCCCACTTCCGCCACCAGCGGCACGCGCAGCGTCGCCACGTTGCACATCAGGCGCGGCAGGGCCTCCTTGACCAGCTCCAGCTCGTCGTCCGGCGCTTCCATCACCAGTTCGTCGTGCACCTGCATGATCATGCGGGTCTGCAGCTTTTCAGCGTCGAGCCAGTCCTGCACCGCCACCATGGCCATCTTGATCAGGTCGGCCGCCGTGCCCTGCATCGGCGCATTGATGGCCGCCCGTTCGGCGCCCTGCCTGCGCGGACCCGAGGCGCCGCGGATCTCCGGCAACTGCAGCCGACGTCCAAAGACGGTTTCCACGTAGCCCTGCTCGCGCGCCAGGCGCCGCGTGCCGTCCATGTACATGGCCACGCCGGGATAGCGCGCAAAGTAGCGGTCGATGTACGCCTGCGCGGCGTCGCGCGTGATGCCCAGGTTGGACGCCAGGCCAAACACGCCCATGCCGTAAATCAGGCCGAAGTTGATGGCCTTGGCGGCACGGCGCTGATCGGTGGTCACGGCGTCCAGCGGCACGCCGAACACTTCGGATGCGGTGGCCCGGTGGATGTCCTCGCCGGCTGCGAACGCGCTTTGCAGATTCGCGTCGTCCGATACGTGCGCCATGATGCGCAGCTCGATCTGCGAGTAGTCCGCGGACAGTAGCAGGCCGCGCTCGGCAATGAACGCCTCGCGCACGCGCCGCCCTGCCTCGGTGCGGACCGGAATGTTCTGCAGGTTGGGATCCGACGACGCCAGGCGTCCGGTGATGACGGCGGCCTGCGAATAGTGCGTGTGCACCCGCCCGGTCGCCGGATTGATCATGCGCGGCAGCTTGTCCGTGTAAGTCGACTTCAGCTTGGACAGCCCGCGGTAGTCCAGCAGCACCTGCGGCAGCGGATAGTCCAGCGCCAGCTTGCTCAGCACTTCCTCGTCCGTGGACGGCGCGCCGCTCGCGGTCTTGCGCACCACCGGCAGCTGCATGCGGCCAAACAGGATCTCGCCAAGCTGCTTGGGGGAATTCAGGTTGAACGGCTGGCCGGCCAGTTCGTAGGCCTTCTGCTCGAGTTGCAGCATCTCCTGGCCCAGCTTGTTGCTCTGGCGGCCCAGTTCCGCGGCATCGACCTTCACGCCGTTGCGTTCGATGGTGGTCAGCACGCCGGACACCTGCATTTCCAGGCGATAGATGCGCTCCAGCCCTTCGTCGGCGGCGACCATCGGACGCAGCACCTGATGCAGCTGCAGCGTGAAGTCGGCGTCTTCAGCCGCGTAATGCCCGGCCTTGTCCACTGCCACTTCGTCAAAGCCGATCTGCTTGGCGCCCTTGCCGCAGAGGTCTTCGTAGGACACGCCGCTGCGTCCCAGATAACGCTGCGCCAGATCGTTCAGGCCCACGCCGCGATGCGATTCCAGCACGTAGGCCTGCAGCATGGTGTCTTCGGCGGCGCCGGCCAGGCGGATGCCCTCGTTGGCGAACACATGCGTGTCGTATTTGGCATGGTGCAGCAGCTTGGCGCGCGCCGGGTCTTCCAGCCAGGGTTTCAAACGGGCCAGCACCTCGTCCTTGGGTAACTGGACCGCGCCATCCGGTCCGCGGTGCGCGACCGGGATGTAGCAGGCCACCCCGGGCGCCACCGACATCGACAAGCCCACCAGCCGGGCCTGCATCTCGTCCAGCGACGTCGTCTCGGTGTCCAGTGCGATCAGTGAGGCTTGCTGCATCAGTTCCATCCAGGCGTCGAACGCGGCCCAGTCGGAGATGATGCGGTAATCCAGCGTGGCGGGCGCGGCGGGCGCCTCGTGCGCGATGCGCGCATCGCCCGCGGGCACGCGCTCGACATCGCCGGTCAGGTCGCGCAGCCACGTGCGGAATCCGTAGCGTTCGTACAGTTCGGTCAGCGTGGCGTCGTCGCGCGGGCGCGGCGTCAGGTCGTCGACGTTGTCGATGTGGCCGGTCAGATCGCAATCGCACTTGACCGTAAGCAGCTGACGCGTCAACGGGAAATTGGGAATGGCTTCGCGCAGGTTGTTGCCGGCCACGCCCTTGATGCCGTCGGCGCCCTCGATCAGCTTGTCAATCGAGCCAAATTCCGTAATCCATTTGGCCGCCGTCTTGGGGCCGACCTTGGTGACGCCCGGCACGTTGTCGACCGTGTCGCCCACCAGCATCAGGTAGTCGACGATACGGTCAGGAGGCACGCCGAACTTGTTCACGACGCCGGCTTCGTCCAGGACCTCGCCGCTCATTGTGTTGACGAGCGTGACGTGGCCGTTGACCAGTTGCGCCAGGTCCTTGTCACCCGTAGAGACGATGGTGTGAACGTCGTGTTGCGCGGCACGATGTGCCAACGTGCCGATGACGTCATCCGCTTCGACGCCCTCGATCGCCAGCACCGGCCAACCCAGCGCACGCACCGCGCGGTGGATGGGATCGATTTGTGCTGCTAGATCCTCAGGCATAGGGGGACGGTGCGACTTGTATTCCGGATACAGATCGTCCCGAAACGTCTTGCCGCGAGCATCGAAGATACATGCGGCATACTCTGCCTTATGGTCAGATACAAGCTTGCGCAGCATATTGACCACGCCGTAAAGCGCACCAGTCGGTTCGCCTTGCGCGTTGCGCAAATCGGGCATAGCGTGGAAAGCGCGGTACAAGTAGCTTGAACCGTCGACCAGTAATAGTGTTTTTTTCATGGTTACAAAGGCAGATATGGATACACCCGCCGGCAAACAAATTCCGCTGATTATGTCAGAGATAAGGACGGCGGCAGACAAGCTCGCTCACATCGGGCCCGCAGTCAGCGTTTTCGGTAGCGCACGAGTCAGCCGTAATTCCCCGTACTATGAAACCACCATCGCGATCTCCGCGGCGCTGGCCGAAGCTGGCTTCGCAGTCATCGCGGGCGGCGGCCCCGGCATCATGGAAGCCGCCAATAAAGGTGCATTTGAAGCAGGAGGCACGAGCATCGGGTTGAACATCAGCCTGCCGCACGAAGCCCACAACAACGAATTCCAGACCATCAGCCTGTCCTTCGAATACTTTTTCCCTCGCAAGGCGGCGTTCTTCATGCACAGCTTCGCCTACGTGGCGATGCCCGGCGGCTTTGGCACGCTGGACGAGCTCTTCGAAGCGTTGACGCTCATCCAGACGGGCAAGGTCCCGCCGGCGCCGATCGTGCTGGTCGGCAGCGAATACTGGTCGGGACTGGCCGAATGGCTGGGCGATCAGGTGCTCGGCAATGGCATGATCGCCGCCCACGACCTGGACCTTTTCATCATCGAAGACGACCCCGTCAAGGTGGTGCGCAAGGTCGTGGAATTCCACGAACGGGTGATGTCCTCAGAACAGTACGCCCCTTCCCTGCCCGCCTGACACGGCGGCCGTGCTGCGGACAGCGGTTGCCCGCGCCTGCCCGCACGCACCGCGACTTCCAGGTCAAGGCGATTCCTACGTCATCGCTTTGACGATCGCCTCGCGCGCCAGCCCCACGAACTCGCTTTCGCCGGGGCGGGCAGCGAGCAACCTGAATTCCACCGATGGCAACGCGGGCAGGCCGGGCGCCTGCAGCCGCGCCATGCCCGGACCCAGCGCCGATTCGTTCAGGCAGGCAACACCCAATCCCGCGGCCACGGCCAATTGCAACCCAGCCACGCCGGACGCCACGTGCGACACGGCATAAGGCACGCCACGGCGGGACAGCAGCCGCTCGACGTATTGGCGCAACGCACAGGTTTCCGGCAAAGCCAGCAACGGCAAGGGCTCGGCCAGCGGCGGCATCTCGCCCTCGGCGGCCATCCACAGCAGCGATTCACGGCGCAGCAGCGCGCCGTCGGCTCGGCCGCGCGTCGCCCCCCGCTCCTGGATGACCATCGATATGCCGACGTCGATTTCGCCGCGCGCGTAAGCGGCCTCGATGGCGCCGCTTTTCATGATGGTCACGTGCAGCCGCACCTGCGGATACTGCTCGTTCAGGCGCCGCAGCAGGCGTGCGACGTCCCCGGGCCGGAAGTAATCGGTAATGCACAGCCGCAGTTCGCCCCGCAGCGCGACGCCGCGCATATCGCGATAGGCCTCGTCGCTCAGGGCCAGGATCGAACGTGCATGCGCCAGGAGGCGCTGGCCTGCCGGCGTGGCGCGCACACCTGCCTTGCCGCGCACCAGCAGCGGCTGACCCGCCCTGTCCTCCAGCTTTCGCATCTGTTCACTGACGGAGGATTGCGACAGGAACACCTTGGGCGCCGCCGCCGTCAGGCTGCCCGCGTCCAGCACCGCGACCAGCGTGCGAAGCTGGTCCAGATCAAATCCGCTCATGATTTATCCAACGGCTAGGGCGATGGATAGAATCGTAAATTCCCGCTTTTCCGATGTCAACGCGCTTTCTACACTGGCCCTGTACCTACCCACCCGGAGAGCCGTCATGCCCCACATCGTCATCCATCGTTCCGGCACACCCGATGCCGCCGTTGACCAACGCATCGTCGAATACGTCGCCGCGCTGACCCAGTCCGTGCTCGGCAAAAAGCTGCCCGTCATCGCCATCACGCTGCAACACATTCCGCACGAACTCTGGTTCATCGGCGGGCGTCCCTTGTCCGAGCTTGGCAAGAACGCGTTCCACCTGGACATCAGCGTCACGGACGAGACCAACACCAAGGCCGAGAAGGCGCGCTTCATCAAGGACATCTACGGGGCCTTCCAGGACATCCTGGGCGAGCTGCACGAGTGCTCGTACGTGCACGTCATCGACGCGCGCGCCGCGGCTTACGGTTATGGCGGGCGTACGCAGGAGTACCGGCACCAGCACGGCGCGTTGTAGGCAGCGGCCCCTGATCCGACCTGCGATAGGTTAAGAGGCGCCGCAAGCACCGGGGACGGTGTCAGACACCCCGGGGAACGGCGAATCAGCATGCAACAGCACTTCTGTGGGTGTCAGACACCTTGCAGAACTTCGGCCAAGGTGTCTGACACCCGTCAGAAGTGACCGCCAAGCACGTCTGGCACCTTGCCAAGCAAACAAAAAAGCCGCGCACCCGAAGGTGCGCGGCTTTTCAGTGATCTGGCATCAAGCGGCAGCGGCCGCCTTCAGGCTCAGACCGCGGCTTCGCGCGCGGCGCGCTTGCGCTCGTTTTCGAGCAGGTAGCGCTTGCGCAGACGGATCGACTTCGGGGTGATTTCCACCAGTTCGTCGTCGTCGATGAATTCCACTGCGTATTCCAGCGACATTTGGATCGGCGGAACCAGGCGCACGGCTTCGTCGGTGCCCGAGGCGCGCACGTTGGTCAGCTGCTTGCCCTTGATCGGGTTCACGACCAGGTCGTTGTCACGGCTGTGGATGCCGATGATCATGCCTTCGTACAGCGCATCGCCAGGATTGACGAACATGCGGCCGCGATCCTGCAGCTTCCACAGCGCGTAGGCCACGGCGTCGCCGTTGTCCTGGCTGATCAGCACGCCGTTGCGGCGTTCGCCGATGGAGCCTTCCTTGATCGGCGCGTATTCGTGGAAGATGTGGCTCATCAAGCCCGTGCCGCGCGTCAGCGTCAGGAATTCGTTCTGAAAACCGATCAGGCCGCGGGCCGGGATCAGGTACTCCAGACGCGTACGGCCACGGCCGTCCGGCTGCATGTCCTGCAGGTCGCCCTTGCGGCGGCCCAGCTCTTCCATGACGCCGCCCTGGTGGGCGTCTTCGACGTCAACGGTCAGCGATTCGAACGGCTCGCACTTCACGCCGTCGATGTCCTTGAACACCACACGCGGACGCGAGACGGCCAGCTCGTAGCCTTCGCGGCGCATCGTTTCCAGCAGAATGGTCAGGTGCAGTTCACCACGGCCCGACACTTCGAAAACCGTATCGTCACCGGTGTCGCGAACGCGCAGCGCCACGTTGGACTTCAGTTCGCGGTCCAGGCGATCGCGCACTTGGCGGCTGGTCACGAACTTGCCTTCGCGGCCGGCCAGCGGCGACGTGTTCACCATGAAGTTCATGGTCAGCGTCGGTTCGTCGATGCGCAGCATCGGCAGGGGTTCCTGCGTGACCGGGTCGGTCACGGTGCAGCCAATGCCCAGGTCTTCAATGCCGTTGATCAGCACGATGTCGCCGGCTTCGGCTTCTTCCACCACGACGCGCTCCAGGCCGTGGAACTTCTGGACCTGGTTGATGCGACCGCGGCCGCCTTGACCATCGGGACCGAACTTGTAGGCCACTTCCATGCCGGGGCGCATACGGCCACGGTTGATGCGGCCCACGCCGATCTTGCCGACGTAGCTGTTGTAGTCCAGCGAGATGATCTGCATCTGCAGCGGACCGTTGGGATCGTCATCGCGCTGCGGCACGTGCTGCAGGATGGCTTCGAACAGCGGACGCATGTCGCCTTCGCGCACATCCGCGGTGAGGCCGGCGTAACCGGACAGGCCCGACGCGTAGACGACCGGGAAGTCCAGCTGCTCGTCGGTGGCGCCCAGCTTGTCGAACAGGTCGAACGTGGCGTTGATGACGAAATCCGGACGGGCGCCCGGGCGATCGACCTTGTTGACCACGACGATGGGCTTCAGGCCCAGAGCCAGTGCCTTGCGCGTCACGAAAATGGTCTGGGGCATCGGGCCCTCGACCGCGTCAACCAGCAGCAGCACGCCGTCAACCATGGACAGCACGCGCTCGACTTCACCGCCGAAGTCGGCGTGGCCCGGGGTGTCGACGATGTTGATGTGGGTGCCTTCGTATTCAACGGCACAGTTCTTGGCCAGAATCGTGATACCACGTTCCTTTTCCAGGTCGTTCGAGTCCATGACCCGTTCGGTCAGCGCCTGGTTTTCGCGGAAGGTGCCGGATTGGCGCAGCAGCTGGTCGACCAGGGTGGTTTTTCCGTGGTCAACGTGGGCGATGATGGCGACGTTGCGCAAGGCGCGAGTCATAGCGAGTCCTTTAAGGTCAGGGTGGAGGGCAGCAAGCCCTCCGGCAATTCGTTCAGTGCAAGCAATGCCTGCTTGGGGTCTGGCATGGCCTGCAAGGCTTCCAGTTCAACGGCGCGTTCCAGAGAGAAGGGCCCGACGTGCGTGCGCCGCAGCGCCGTCAGGTGGGCGAAACAGCCCAGCACGCGCCCGATGTCCTGGGCCAGTGTTCGGATGTATGTGCCTTTACTGCAAGCCACATCGATCTCTGCCTGCGTCCCGTCAAGGGACAACAGCTCGATGCGGTGAATCGTGATCTTGCGCGGCGCGCGTTCCAGCTCGATGCCCGCGCGGGCGTACTCGTACAGCGGCTTGCCGTCGCGCTTGAGCGCCGAGTACATCGGCGGAATCTGCTCGATGGTGCCCGAGAAACGTGACAGCGCGTCGCGCAGCGCCTGTTCCTCGACGGCAAAACCGGGTTCGGCGGTCGCCGTGACGTTGCCCGTCAGGTCGCCGGAATCGGTTTCCGATCCAAATTGCAGCGTAGCGCGATATGCCTTGTCGGCGTCAAGCATCGCGCCGGAAATTTTGGTGGCGCGTCCCATGCAGCACACCAGCAAGCCCGTGGCAAAGGGGTCCAGCGTGCCGGTATGGCCGGCCTTTGCCGCGTCCATGGCGCGTTTGGCGCGCTGCAAGGCGTGATTGCTCGACAAACCCACGGGTTTATCAAGCAACAGCACACCGTCGAGCGCAAGCCCGCGTCGTTTAGCCATCGTCGAAATCCGGAAAAATTGAAGCAGTGACGACAGCCCGATCAGGACTGGTCTTCTGGCTCGTCGGGTACGCCCGAGTGCGGGCCGGGGCGGTTTGCGCGGTCGATGAGGATCGACATCTCGATGCCACGAGCGACCTGCTCGTCGTGGAAGAAGCGCAAAGTGGGGACAGTGTGGATGTGCAAAAGCTTGTAGAGCTGCGAATGCAGCCAGCCGGCCTTCTCGTTCAGCAAGGTGGTGGCGGCTTCGGGCTCGGCGCCCAAAACCGTGAACCACACCTTGGCATGCGCGTAGTCGGTCGACAGTTCCACACCCGAAATCGTGATCAATCCAGCGCGTTTGGTGTCGATCTCGCGCTGGATGATCCCGGCCAGATCCTTCTGGATCTGGTCGGCCAGCCGCAGATTGCGGCCGGGAATGGCTTTGGACTTGTGACGGCTCATTAACAATGCCTGGCGCCTGCTTTACAGCGTGCGCGCAATTTCCTTGATTTCAAAGACTTCCAGCTGGTCGCCCACCTGGATGTCATTGTTGCCGCGCAGCGTCAGACCGCAATCGAAGCCCGACTTGACTTCCTTGACGTCGTCCTTGAAGCGGCGCAGCGACTCGAGGTGCCCCGTCCAGTGAACAACGTTGTTGCGCAGCAGGCGGACCTGGGAATCGCGGCGCACGATGCCATCCAGCACCATACAACCGGCGATGTTGCCGAGGCGGGAGATGCTGTACACCTCGCGGATCTCGACCAGGCCGATGATTTCTTCCTTCTTCTCGGGGGCCAGCATGCCCGACATGGCGGCCTTAACCTCATCCACGGCGTCGTAGATGATGTTGTAGTAGCGCACATCGATGCCGTTGTTCTCGGCAAGCTTCTTGGCGCTGGCGTCGGCGCGCACGTTGAAGCCGATGACGACGGCGTGCGAGGCGATGGCCAGGTTGATGTCGGTTTCCGAGATGCCGCCGACCGCAGCGTGCACGACTTGCACACGCACTTCGTCGGTGGACAGCTTGACCAGCGATTGCACCAGCGCTTCCTGCGAACCCTGCACGTCGGTCTTGACGATGAGGGTGAGGGTCTGGGTGCCTTCGCCGAGATTGTCGAACATCGATTCGAGCTTGGCGGCCTGCTGGCGGGCCAGCTTGACGTCGCGGAACTTGCCTTGACGGAACAGCGCGATTTCGCGCGCCTTGCGCTCGTCGGACAGTGCCATCAGTTCGTCACCGGCGGCCGGCACTTCGGTCAGGCCCTGGATCTCAACAGGGATCGAGGGGCCGGCCGTCTGGATCGGCTTGCCGTTTTCGTCGAGCATGGCGCGCACGCGGCCAAAGCTTGCGCCGGCCAGCACGACGTCGCCGCGCTTGAGCGTGCCGCTTTGCACGAGGATCGTCGCGACCGGGCCACGGCCCTTGTCCAGACGGGCTTCGATGACGAGACCCTTGGCGGGTGCGTCTTCCGGCGCCTTCAGTTCCAGCACTTCGGCTTGCAGCAGAACGTTTTCGAGCAGGTCGTCGATGCCCTCGCCGGTCTTGGCGGACACGCCCACGAACGGCACGTCGCCGCCGTATTCTTCCGGCACGACTTGTTCGGCAACCAGTTCCTGCTTGACGCGATCCGGGTTGGCGGAAGGCTTGTCGATCTTGGTCACGGCCACGACGATCGGCACGCCTGCGGCCTTGGCATGGTGGATGGCTTCACGCGTCTGCGGCATCACGCCGTCGTCGGCGGCGACCACCAGAATCACGATGTCGGTCGCCTTGGCGCCGCGGGCACGCATGGCGGTAAACGCCTCGTGGCCCGGGGTATCAAGGAAGGTCACCATGCCGCGCTCGGTGCGCACGTGGTAGGCGCCGATATGCTGCGTAATGCCGCCGGCTTCACCCGCGGCAACCTTGGCGCGGCGGATGTAGTCCAGCAGCGAGGTCTTGCCGTGGTCGACGTGGCCCATGACGGTCACGACCGGCGCGCGCGGCAGTTGCTCGGCTTCGGATTGGGTGGCGGTGTCGTCCAGGAAGGCTTCCGGGTCGTCCAGCTTGGCGGCGATTGCCACGTGGCCCAGTTCCTCGACCACGATCATGGCCGTTTCCTGGTCCAGCACCTGGTTGATGGTGACCATCTGGCCCAGCTTCATCAATTGCTTGATGACTTCGGCGGCCTTGACGGACATCTTGTGGGCCAGGTCGGCCACGCTGATGGTTTCCGGCACGTGGACTTCACGTGCGATGAATTCCTGCGGCGCCGGTTCGTTGCGGCGGTCGTTCTGCTGATTGCGGCCACCACGGCCGCCCGACTTGCCACCGCCCTTGCCACCCGCACGCCAGCCATCGCGGCTGGCCGGGGCTGCCGGCTTGTCGGCGGGCTTCTTGCGCGACGAATCATCGGACCAGGTCGAAGCAACTTCGGCGGTCTTGATGGTCTTCTTGGCGCCGGGCGCGGCGGGCTTGGCGTCCTTCTTGGCCGCGGGTGCGGCGCCGGGCTTGCCGGCAGGCTTGTGCAGCGTGCCGGAGATCGGCGCGGCGGCAGGCGCCTCGGGCTCGGGCGCGCGCAGCACCTTGCGGGGACGGTTCAGCATTTCGCGCAGCGCGGCGGCCTCGGCCTCGGCGGCGCGGCGAGCTTCGTCGCGGCCTGCGGTCGTGGCGGAAGCGGCCAGCGGCGGCGCGGCACGGCGGTTGTCGACGCGACCACCCACCTTGGGCGCAGCGGCGGGCGCGGCGGCGGCGGGCTTCACGGATTCGGATTTCGCGGCAGGCTGCGCCTGGGCGACAGGCGCGGCGGCCTGGGAGGAAGATGTTTCGGACTTATTGGCTAGCACAGCGGGTTCCGGCTTGGCTTCTTCAGCCAGGGGCTCGGTGGTTTCAGTCTTGATTTCGGGCTTGGCCTCTTCGGCCACGGGCTCGGCAGGAACAGCCGCCGGCGTCGATTCGGGTTCAGGCTGTGCCTGGACTTCAGGCGCTTTGGCCTCGACGGGGGCGGGCGCTTCGGCCGCGACGGGTTCAGTTGCCGCGGGCGCTTCGACCGTGGCGGGGGCTTCGGCAGCGGCGGGCTCCTGCTGCGGCGCTTCGGCCTGGGCGGGAGCTTCGGCCTCTACAGGCGCCGTTTCGCGTGCTTCTGCAGCGACAGGCGCCGCGTCAGCTGCGGGAGCAGCCGGTGCGGAAACCTGCGGAGCGGCTTCAGCCGCAACTTCTTCTTCGGAAGGAGCCGAAGCTGCCTGTTCCAGAGCGAGTTCGGACGGGTCGCGCTTGACGAAGACGCGCTTCTTGCGCACTTCGACCTGAATCGTGCGCGAACGCCCGGTAGCGTCGGCTTGCCGGATCTCGGAAGTCTGGCGGCGCGTCAGCGTGATCTTCTTGCCTTCGGTTGCGCCGTGTGCGCGACGCAGCGATTCGAGCAATTTCGCCTTGTCGCTGTCGGTGACGGAGTCGTCAACCGATTTGAGGTCAACGCCAGCCGAACGCAGCTGATCCAGCAGCACGTTGGCAGGCATTTTCAGCTCGGTAGCGAACTGGGCGACGGTATTACTCGACATTAGGCTCTCTCTTCCCTATAGGCAGCTATTACAAACAACGTGAACTTGCGGTGGATGAAGCGGCAGCATCGCCCACCGCAGACCCGTGTCCTTTTGGTTATTCTTCGTCGAACCAATGGGCGCGGGCACGCATGATGAGATCGCTGGCTTCTTCTTCGGTCAGACCGGCGATTTCCGCCAGCTCGTCCGTCGCCAATTCGGCCAGATCATCACGCGTATGCACTTGACGCTCGGCCAGCTTGGCGGCCAGTTCCGGCGTCATGCCTTCGAGTTCAAGCAAATCCTGTGCGGTCTCAAGACGCTCTTCCTGGGCGATTGCCTCGGTCAGCAGCGCATTGCGGGCACGGGCGCGCAACTCGTTGATGGTGTCTTCGTCAAACGCCTCGATTTCCAGCAATTCCTGCATGGGAACGTAGGCGATTTCCTCGATACCGGTAAATCCTTCGTCGATCAGGATGTCGGCGACTTCCTCGTCGACGTCGAGCTTGCTCATGAACGTGGTGCGCAGACCCGAACGCTCGACTTCCTGGCGATTCAGGCTTTCTTCCGGCGTCATGATGTTGATCTGCCAGCCGGTCAGCTCCGACGCCAGGCGCACGTTCTGGCCCTTGGCGCCGATGGCCTTCGGCAGATTTTCCTCGTCGACCACGACGTCCATCGCATGCTTGTCTTCATCGACAACGATGGATTCGACGTTGGCCGGCGCCAGCGCGCCGATGACGAATTGCGCGGGGTCTTCGGACCACAGCACGATGTCGACCTGCTCGCCGCCGAGTTCGTTGCGCACGGCAGTCACGCGCGAACCGCGCATGCCCACACACGTGCCGATGGGATCGATACGCTTATCGTATGCCACGACGGCGATCTTCGCACGCACGCCAGCATCGCGGGCGGCGGCCTTGATCTCGAGCAGACCCTGCTCGATCTCGGGCACTTCGTTCTCGAACAGCTGGCGGATGAACTCGGGCGACGTGCGCGACAGGATCACCTGCTGGCCGCGCGCGGCGTGGTCAACACGCAACACGAAAGCGCGAACACGGTCGGCAACCCGCAGGTTTTCCTTCGGGATCATTTCGGAGCGCGGCAGGCGCGCTTCGATCTTGCCGGTTTCGACGATGGCGTCGCCCTTGTCCATGCGCTTGATCGTTCCGGACACGATGGTTTCACCACGATCCAGGAAGTCGTTCAGCACCTGTTCGCGCTCGGCGTCGCGGATCTTTTGCAGGATCGCCTGCTTGGCCGCCTGAGCGCCGATACGGCCGAACTCGATGGGTTCGAGGGGCTCTTCGATGAACTCGCCTTCCTTGATGCCGGGGACGATTTCTTCGGCGTCCGACAGCATTTCCTGCTTGTCGGGTTCTTGCAGACCGGCCTCATCGGGCACGACCAGCCAGCGGCGGAAGCCTTCGTGGTCTCCCGTTTCCCTATCGATGGAAACACGAATGTCCGCATCATCCTTGAAGCGCTTTTTCATGGCCGAGGCCAGCGCACTTTCGAGAGCGCCGAACACGACGTCACGCGTGACGTTCTTTTCACGCGCCAAGGCATCGACCAACAGAAGAATTTCGCGACTCATCGCTTTTTGCCCTTGAAATCCAGAACGGGATCCAGTTTTGCACGCTCGATATCTTCGACCGTGAAATTCAACACCTGGACTTCGTTCTTTTTTGCCTCAAATTCGAGACCGAACACGGTCTTGTGCATTCCAGCAGCGTCGGAAGCTGCGGCCTCGTCTTCCGGCACGGTCAACGTGCCCGAAAAGACCTTGCGGCCGTCCAATGCCTCGCGCAGCTTGATTTCGATGCGCTCGCCTGCGAAACGGCGGAACTCCGCCTCGGTGCGCAGCGGGCGGTCCACGCCCGGCGAACCCACTTCGAGGCGCTTGTAGTCGATGTTCTCGACCTCAAAGACCCGCGACAATTGGCGGGACACCTGCTCGCAGTCTTCGATGCGCACACCGCCGACCCGATCGATCGTGACGCGCAAAAGGCCCAGGGCGGCACGCTCGACGTCGACAAGTTCAACGTCCATGCCGGCCAGAGCCTCTTCGGTCAATGCGAATAAATCAGCCATATACTCAAAAAAAATGGGCTGCACGCCCAGCCCACCGATATTGCACAGAGCCCAGCCGCTTCCCTACTACACGTAAGGAGCAATGCTGGGCAGTGCCCTCTATTGCGACCTAATTTTTGGCTTGCGCCGCCCTGATTGCCCTACCCGGTGCCTGACCCGGCTGCCTATCCCGGTCTGACCGGGTCAAGCTGGGGTTGGCTGGGTTTGACTGCATACTGCGGCGCTTTTGCACATTTCAGCAGATAGCGCACGCGCCAAGGGACTGCTGCAAACAGCGCCCGGCAACACGCCAGCACAAGGCCATGCGCCCGATCGGCACACATTCAGCCGACGTGCTTTTTGCGGTAAAGCGCACTTGAGAAACCAGTGCTTCCGGCAAAAAGCCATGACGCGAAGCCATGAAAACCATTGATTTTACCAGATAAACGGGAAAATCGCCTGATTCGTCACGGGCTTACGTTTATATGGGACGGATGCGGGGCGGCGGCGCAGTCTGCGAGCCGCCCTGCAAGGATCAGCGGCCCTGACGACCCCGGCCACCGCCCACAACACCCAGACGGGATTCGTGCGCCGACGCGCCGCGAGGCTGCCAATCGTCGCCACGCTGGGCGCCACCCTCGCCACGGGAACTGCCACTACGCGGCGTACGCGGCTTGCCGCCCGCGCCCGGACCCTTGTTGCCGCCGGTGCGCGCGCCTTCGGTCTTGTTGCCGCCGCGGCCGCCAGCGGCCGGCTTGCCGCCACGACCCGGATTGCCGCTACGCGCACCTGCCGGTTTGGCGCCCGCCGGCTTGCCGCCGCCAGGCTTGCCGCCGGACTTGCCGCCCGGCCGGCGGCCCGCGCCTGCCGGCGCCTCGCCCATGCCGCCTGCGGCCGGGTTGCCAGCCATCGAATTGCCGGCCACCGGGCTGCTCGCCATCGGATTGCCACCGGCGGCGTTAGCGGCGGCGCGGGGACCGCGCGCGTTGCCGCCCGTGCGTCCACCCGCCTTGCCGCCCGGCTTACCGCCCGGCTTGCCACCGGACTTGCCGGCGCCAGCAGAGCGCGGCCCCGGCTTGTTCTTGCGATTGCCAAGGCCGGACTCGCCCGAGAGCGGGTGGCCGTTGGCATAGCCACCGGCGATCATGAGACCGGTGCCGAAAGGATCGGAAGGACACGCGGCAGCCTGCCCCGCGCTGCCCACACCGCCACCCTGCAACTTGCCGCGGCGGCCAATGCGGGCGCCGTTCATGCCGTTGCGGTCCAGCGTACCGAATCCGGGAGGCAACGCGCTGTCGTGCGATTGCGGCTGCTTGGAGCGGCGGCGGTTGCCGGACGAATCGTCGTCTTCACGCAACAGTCCCAGCTGGACCATCAGCGCGGTAACCAGGGAAGCGTCCAATTCGTCCCAGCGGCCGCGGCGCAGGGTGCGCGGCAGCACCACATCACCGAAGCGCGTGCGAATCAGGCGGCTGACCGTGACGCCGACCGCTTCGAACATGCGGCGGACTTCGCGGTTGCGGCCTTCCTGCAGCGTGACGCGATACCAGCGGTTGCTGCCGTCGCCACCCAGGTAGTCCAGCGCGCCAAATGCGGCAAGACCGTCTTCCAGCTCAATACCATCGACGAGCGACTGGCGCTGCGCCTCGTCCATTTCACCCAACACGCGAACGGCGTACTCGCGTTCCGTGCCATATCGGGGGTGCATGATCCGGTTGGCCATGTCACCCGACGTCGTGAAGATGAGCAGGCCTTCGGTGTTCAGGTCAAGGCGACCCACCGAGAGCCACTTGCCGGTGCGCAGCTTGGGCAGCCGGGCAAAGACGCTGGCGCGGCCACCGGGGTCGTCGTGGCTGACGATCTCGCCGGCGGGCTTGTGATACAGGATCACGCGCGGCGGCTTTTTGGTGTTCGTGCGCATGATGGGCTTGCCATTGACGCGCACCTGATCGTTGGGACCCACGCGCTGGCCGATATGCGCCGGCTCGCCATTGACGGACACCCGGCCCGCCACGATCAATTCTTCCATCTCGCGGCGCGAACCGATCCCGGCGTCGGCCAGCACCTTGTGCAGCTTGGGCATGACCGCTTCGCTATTCAGGTACTTGCCCAGCCGCTGCTCCATGCGGTCAGCCGTATCCAGGTAGGACAGCGCCTGCTCGGCTTCCTGCTCGCCACCCCGGGAGTCCGCGGACTCAACCGGCGCAGCGGGCGCGGCGGCCTGCCCTTCGGCGGCGGGCGCCTGCTCGGCGGCAGCGTCGCCGCGGCGGCGGCGGAACGGCGTCCTCAGCTTGCGGCCGCGGCTGCGGGCGCCGGCTTCGCCTTCAGCGGCCGGTTCGCGCGCGGCGGAGGATTCCGGCTGCGCGCCGGCAGCGGCGTCATCCGAACGGGGGGTGTCGTCCTGCATTGCTGTATTCGTTGTCACTGGGACAGCTCCGAATTTCAAACTTGGGTAGGCCTGCGGGGAGCAGGCTCGTCATCATCTGGGGACGCCGAATCCGGTTCAGACCCGGACCGGTCGGGGTCCGCCTCTTCCGAGGCCGCGGAGGCGGCATCGGGTTCGGGCTGAACGGCCTCGTCAAGACCATGAACGGGCTCACGCCTGGCGTCGCCAGGGGCCACGGCATTGGTCTTGTCAGTCGGGTCAGTCGGTTCCGCGTGTTTTGCGTTCTCGACTCTTTCCTTTGCAGCACCGGCCTCGGAGGCATCGGCGGCCATATCGGAAATGTCGTTGCCAGCTCTGTCGTCGGGAAGATCGGGCGAGAGCGGCGTATTGGACAAGCCTTCGGCTTGCTCCCGGACGGTGGATTCGTCGGCGGGATCCGCGCCTTCTTCTGTGCGCGAAAGCTGGGATTCTACGCTATCGATGGCCGCTATGGGGGCATCGTCTTCCGAAACAGACAATTCCGCAACGGGGAAAATCTCGGGGGATCCGGAGTCAGCATTGGCGGAGGACGGATTTTCGCCCTCTTGCGGTGCTTCTTGCGGTGCTTCTTGCCCCGGTTCTTGCGACGCGCCAACGCCCGCCGCGAAGAGGCCATCCGCCGCCAAATCAGGCGTTTCCGCCACCGCCTCCGCTGGCGCGGCGTCCAGACTGCCCTCGCCCTCGCCCTCGGCCGGCGCCAGCGCCTCGCCCAACACCTGCTGCACCTCGCCCAGATCCAGGCCAGCGAGCGCGGCAGCGGCGTGCGCGGATTCCAGCGGCGGCAGCTCATCCAGCGCGCGCAGGCCCAGATCGTCCAGGAACTGGCGCGTGGTGCCGAACAGCGCGGGGCGCCCCGGCGCGTCGCGATGGCCGATGACTTCGATCCAGCCGCGATCCTCAAGCGCCTTCACAATCTGCGACGAAACCGTCACACCCCGGATGTCTTCGATATCACCGCGCGTCACGGGCTGGCGCCAGGCCACGATGGCCAGCGTTTCCATCACGGCGCGCGAATACTTGGGCGGCTTTTCGGGGCTCAGACGCTCCAGGTAGCGCTGCATGCTGGGCCGGCTTTGGAAACGCCAGCCTGAGGCGAGCTGCACCAACTCCAGCCCACCGTCGGCCCAGTTGCCTTGCAAGGTCTCCAGAAGCCGGCGCACCGTGCCGCTGTCGAACTGTTCATCATCCCCGAACAGCTTGCGCATATCGGAAATCTGCATCGGCTGCACCGCGCACAGCAGCGCGGTTTCCAGCACGAGTATTGCCTCGCTATCGTTCATCGACATCCAAATTCAAAAATGGGCTAACTTGCGCTTGGTTGGAAATAAGGTTAATATTCTTTTCTCAGACGCGGGGTGGAGCAGTCTGGCAGCTCGTCGGGCTCATAACCCGAAGGTCGTAGGTTCAAATCCTGCCCCCGCAACCAATTTGATGAAGGCCTGGCATTCGCCGGGCCTTTTTCATTTGCGGCGCCGGATTCAAAATAAAAACTCGAACGGGCAGCGTCGCAATTCAAACCCACGCCGTAGTGCACGCCATAATGCATTTCGACGCCACCAGCCTTGGTGCTGCGGAATCTGCATCCAGACATCTCGGCACGGCTGCCCACGGATTTCCCCGCGCGGCGCTCGCCCGCAAACGACCAGGCCGCCGCATGAGCGGCGACACAACAGTCAATGTTGGCTTGCGAAATTGTCACTGGGTTCCTGTTTTACCGCCACGCCCTCGCCTCATGGCGCAGCCCTGCGCGAAACCGCCACGCCGGCGCCTGTAAGGCGGAATGCCTGCCGCAGCTGCGAGGCTGCGGCAAACGTCTGAGCAAATTCTGGAAAAGCTGGCGCCAGCAACGCTGACGCCCATCGCCAATATGGCCGCGGAACGCGCCGGAACCGCCGGCACCAACCCTTTCCGCGAAATTGATAGCAAAAGACTAGAACCAACAGGCATCGGCCACTGCCGTGCGGCGGAAACGCCGCTACCAGTAAGGCTTGCCCCCCCTTGCGCAAACCGAGCTGAGCTCTGGATTGCGCCGGCCTGCCACCAGGCCGGAACGATTGTTAAGGTTTTTTTGGGTCAAATGCCGGCAAATTATACCGCCATCCCTTCCGCCCTCAAGCCGCGGCGCACCCGCCATGCAGTCATACATGCGCCAGCCATGCAGCCGACCCTCCCCGCCATCTATCCCGCGGGCTTATCCCACGGCGCGGATCCTAACCGTTCGGCAAGATAATCCAGCATCGAACGCAGAATCAGCGGCATCTGGCGGCGCGAGGCGTAGACCCCATAAATGCCGAGTACCTGGGGTTTGCACTGCGGCAGAACGACCTGCAGCTTGCCCGAGGCGATGTATTCGGACGCATAGTAAGTGGGCAACATCGCGATGCCCGCCCCTTCGACGGCGGCGCTGCACAACACCGACACTTCGTTGGCGCTGATGCTGCCACCCACGGGCACATCGACCGGTTCGCCATCGCGCTCGAAACGCCACAGGCTTTTGCCGAAATACGAATGGGTCAGGCAGTTGCGCAGCGACAGATCTTCGATGCGCGCCGGCACGCCTTCGCGCGCCAGGTATTCCGGGGAGGCGCAGACCACGGAGCGGCACTCGGCCAGCTTGCGCGCAATCAGATTGGGATCCAGATCATTGGTGATGCGCACCGCGAGGTCGACGCGCTCTTCCACCAGATTGACCGCCCGCTCGACCAGCATCAGGTCCACCGACGTGCCGGGATGCCGTTTGACGTAGTCGGTGACGGCCGGCGCCAGATGGCGGGCGCCAAACGACATGCTCGTGGTGATGCGCAACAGACCGCGCGGCGTGTCCTCGGGCGTGGCGACAGCGCTATGCAGATCGCCAACCATATCCAGCATCTGACGGCAGCGCGGCAAGGTTTCGGCGCCGGCCGGGGTCAGACTGAGGCGCCGAGTCGTGCGATGCAGCAGGCGCACGCCGACCCATTGCTCCATCTCGGCCAGGTATCGCGACACCATGGCGCGCGACATGTCCAGATGGACGGCGGCCGCCGACAGGCTGCCCCGATCGGCAACCTCGACGAACACCTGCATGGCTTTCAGTCGATCCATCATTGTCTCGGCAAGTGCATCAGACCGTACCGGTTATACCGTATTTCCGTGCAGCATCAGCAACGGAATATCGATCAATGAAACGGGGTCCTTCCGCGCAATCAGGCGGACGGCTGACCCAACGCCTGGCGCACGGCGGCGGCCACCTCCGGCACGGCCAAGCCGCGAACGATGAACACCAGCCGCGAGGCGCGCACCTCGTCCGGCCAGCCGCCCAAGGACTGCAAGGGATACAACTCGCCATGCACCCCATGCACCTCACAAGGATGCGATTCGCCGTCGAAGCAGACGAGCCCCTTCATTCTTAGCAAGCCTTGCCCGTAGCGCTCTTGAATGCGCGCAATACCCGCCAGAAACGCCGGCCGGCTCAGAGACGCTTGCAGCGTGAGTGAAAAACTGCTTACGTCCGCATGGCGTGCGGCGGCCTTCTGGGAGAACGCCCCAAGCCACTTTGCCGTGGCCACCCCATCGCGTCGGGCAAGAAGATCCGGACCCTCGCGCAAGTCGGCGGCCAGCGGCGCATCGGGGCGCTGCACGCAGCGCTGGGCGCCGGGATTGATGACCGCGATCGCCTGCTCGACATCACGCAGTTGCGCCGCACCGACAAGATCGGACTTGCTGATCACGACCGTATCGGCAAGCGCAAGCTGCCGGGCCGCCTCGGGTTGCGCGTCCAGCTGGCCGACGCCATGCGTCGCCGACACCACGACGAACGCGCCGCGATACGCGTAGCGCTCGGCCAGAAAACGTTCGTGCTTGAGGGTGAAGAGGATGGGCGCCGGATCCGCGAGACCGCTGGTCTCGATGATGACGCGGCGGAACGGCTTGATCTTGCGTCCGAGGGCCTGCATGAAGAGATCGCGCAAGGTGTCGACCACCGAACCGCTGACCACGCAGCACAGGCAACCGCCCTCGACCAGCACAACTTTGTCTGGCGCCAGACGTACCAGATGATGGTCGACGCCGATATCGCCATATTCGTTGACGATGACCACTGCGTCGGCATACGCAGGCTCTTGCAGCAGGCGGTTCAAGAGCGAGGTCTTGCCGCTGCCCAGAAAGCCGGAGATGACGGTGACGCCGACGCGCTTGTCTTGCACGGAATGGTTGCCCTGCGCGCCTTGATCGCGCCCGCGTTTGTCGTCATTCATGCCGATCGCCTTCTTTGTCGATGCGCTCTTGGTGCACACGTCGTGGACACGCATGCCGCAGACCTGCGCATAGCGAAACGCCACCGCAAAAACCAAAAGGGCCACTCACTTGCGTGAGCGGCCCAAAATTCTTTTGGCTCCCCGAGCTGGGCTCGAACCAGCGACCTGCGGATTAACAGTCCGTCGCTCTACCGACTGAGCTATCGGGGATCTGCCAAGACCGAAATTATGAACTAAAAATTCAGCGCATGCAAATCTCGTTTTTTTCTGAATTTTTTGCGCTTCTTGCTGCCCATCGCGAAAAAATTCTGATATAGTTTCGGTCTTTCCAGATCGGGCCCCAAAAAAGGCAGCGAACTGGAAGAAAAAAGATGTTTTGCTTACCGCTTTCCGGCTTGGTCCAGAAACAAAAGCAAATGGTCTTGCCGGCATAGCTCAGTTGGTAGAGCAGCGCATTCGTAATGCGAAGGTCGTAGGTTCGACTCCTATTGCCGGCACCAGATTTCCAAAAAGCAGCCCTCTCGGGCTGCTTTTTTCATTTCCGGCCCTCGCCGGCGCTGTCCGCACCCTGGCCGGGAACTCGCGCTGACCGCCACGCGTCCAACCCCCTTGGACCATCCCAGCGGAAAAAACATGCGCATTCTTCTCGTGGAAGACGACATGATGATCGGCGAAAGCGTATTGGACTGCCTGCGCGCGGAACACTATGCCGTCGATTGGGTTCGGGACGGCAGCGCGGCGGACTCTGCACTGCGCACCGATCCCTACGACCTTGTCCTGCTCGACCTGGGCCTGCCAAAACGGGACGGCCTGACCTTGCTGCGCGACATGCGCACGCGCAAGGACCGTACGCCGGTGCTCATCGCCACCGCGCGCGACGCGGTCAGCGATCGGATCGCCGGGCTGGATGCAGGCGCGGACGACTACATCGTCAAACCCTATGACGTGGACGAACTGCTGGCGCGCATGCGTGCCCTGATCCGCCGCAGCGCGGGCCGGGCCGAGCCCATCTTCGAGCACGACGGCATCACCATCGACCCGCAGTCGCACGCCGCCATGGTCGACGGCGCGCCGGTGGCGTTGACCGCCCGCGAATGGGCGGTGCTCGAACCCCTGATCGCGCGGCCGGGCATGATCTTCTCGCGCGCCCAGCTCGAGGAAAAGCTCTATAGCTGGAAGGACAGCATCAGCAGCAACGCCGTTGAGGTTTATATTCATGGCCTGCGCAAGAAACTGGGTCCGAACCTGATCCAGAACGTCAGAGGCGTCGGCTATGTCATCCCCAAAACATGAGCATTCCGCTTAGCTATTCGCTGAGAGCCCGGCTGCTTTTCTTTCTGCTGGCCGCCATCGCGGTCGGCGCGCTGGTGCAAGGCGCAATCGCCTACCGCAGCACGTTGGCGCAAGCCGACGACATCTTCGACTCGCTGCTGCAGCGCACCGCCCTGTCGCTAGGCACCGGCGACGGGCTGCTAAGTACCGGCCCCACCCACGCGCGGGGCGCCGGCTCACCCGTTGCCGACGACCTCATCATCCAGATCTGGACGCCGGATGGTTTGCGCGTCTTCAATTCCCGTTCCCGCCTGCGCCTGCCCAGCCAGATCGTGCTGGGATTTTCCGACGCAAAGCTGGAAGGCGAAACCTATCGCGTGTATTCGCTGGCCACGCCGTTCCAGGTGATCCAGGTGGCGCAGGACATGCGCGTGCGCAAGAACATGGCCAGCACCCTTGCGCTGCGCACCGTCGCGCCGATCGCCGCCGCCGCGCCGCTGCTGATGCTGATCATCTGGTGCGTGGTGAGCTGGTCTCTGCGTCCGGTCAAGCGCGCACGCGCACAAGTGGCCGCGCGCCAGCCCGAAGACCTGTCCCCCGTCAGCGTGCGCGGGTTGCCCGATGAAATCCGCCCGTTGGTGCAGGAGCTGAACCTGCTGCTCGAACGCATGCGCGGCGCTTTTGCCCAGCAGAAGCAATTCGTGGGTGACGCGGCACATGAACTGCGCTCGCCGCTGGCGGCATTGCGCCTGCAAATGCAGGCGCTGCAGCGCGCGCCAGACCCCGACGCGCGCCAACTTGCCGAACACCGCCTGGCCGCCGGCATCGATCGCGCCACGCGGCTGGTCGAGCAGCTATTGTCGATGGCGCGCCAGGAAGGCGCCCAGGAACAGACGCCGCTGGCGCCCGTGGACCTGGGGGACGTGCTGCGCCAGGCCCTGTCCGAAACGCTGCCCGAGGCGAACGCCAAATCCATCGACATCGCGCTGGACGGCGACGCCCAGGCGCAGGTGCAGGGCAATCGCGATGCGCTGGTACTGCTGGTGCGCAATCTGCTGGACAACGCGATCAAGCACTCGCCTGCCGAGGGCCGCATCGGGATGCGTCTGGACCACGGCCCGGACCGCATTTCGTTGCTGATCGACGATGAGGGGCCGGGCATCCCGGTCCATGAGCGCGAACGCGTATTCGACCGCTTCTACCGCGCCGAAGGCAACACCACGCATGGCAGCGGACTGGGGCTGGCCATCGCGCGCACCATCGCTGACCGCCACGGCGCCACCATCACCCTTGAAGACGCGCCCGCCGGCCAAGGCCTGCGCGCACGCGTGGATTTTCCCGCTTAAGTTTCACCTAAGCGTGCGGCCCGAAGATAGCGCCATGTTCCCAACATGATCGCAGGAGCCGACATGAAGACCACGCAAATCAAACCCTCGCGCCTCGTCCTGGCGCTGCTGGCTGCCGGCGCCATTGGCGGCGCAGGCGCAACCGCCTTGACCGGCAGCGTTTCGATGGCTGCCGAAGCCCCCGCAGCCGCTGCGGCTTCCCAGCCGATCAGCGCGTCGGTGCCGCCCAACTTCGCGCAGATCACTCGCGAGTCCGGCCCGGCCGTCGTCAATATCAGCGTCAGTGGCACGCGCAAGGTGTCCGCCACCGAAAGCGACGACCCGCTCGCGCAGTTCTTTGGCCAGGTTCCAGGCGCACGTGGCCGCGCGCCGGCCCGTGAAGTACCGATGCGCGGCGAAGGCTCGGGCTTCATCGTCAGTTCGGACGGCATCATCCTGACCAACGCACATGTGGTCCAGGACGCCAAGGAAGTGACCGTGAAGATGACCGACCGCCGCGAATACAAGGCCAAGGTCCTGGGCGCCGACCCGCAGACCGACGTCGCCGTCATCAAGATCGAGGCGAAGAATCTGCCGGTCATCAAGGTGGGCGACGTCAACAAGCTGCAGGTTGGCGAATGGGTGCTGGCCATCGGCTCGCCATACGGCCTGGAGAACACGGCCACCGCCGGCATCGTCAGCGCCAAGGGCCGTTCGCTGCCGGACGACACCTCGGTGCCATTCATCCAGACCGACGTGGCCGTGAACCCCGGCAACTCGGGCGGCCCGCTGTTCAACGACCGCGGCGAAGTGGTGGGCATCAACTCGCAGATCTATAGCCGCACCGGCGGCTTCCAGGGCCTGTCGTTCTCGATTCCCATTGATCTGGCCTACAAGATCAAGGATCAAATCCTTGAGCACGGCAAGGTGCAGCATGCGCGTCTGGGCGTGACGGTGCAGGAAGTGAATCAGGACCTGGCCGACTCGTTCAAGCTGGATTCGCCGTCGGGCGCGTTGGTGTCGAGCGTCGAAAAGGGTAGCGCCGCCGAAAAGGCCGGCTTGCAGCCGGGCGACGTGGTGCGCAAGATCGACGGCAAGACCATCGTGTCTTCCGGCGATCTGGCTTCGACGATCACCATGGCCGCCCCAGGCGAGAAGATCAAGCTGGACGTGTGGCGCAATGGCGGTCAGAAGGAAATGGTCGCGACGCTGGGTGGCGTGCCCAAGGACAAGTCGCAGGCGTCGGCGGACGGCCAGGAAGTGCAGCGTGGCCAGCTTGGTCTGGCGCTGCGTCCCCTGAACCCGCAGGAGCAGCAGGAGTCGGGTGCGGAAGGCCTGCTCATCGAGCGTTCGGCCGGCCCCGCCGCCAAGGCTGGCATTCAGCCCGGCGACGTGCTGCTTTCGCTCAATGGGGTGCCGGTGCACAACGTCGGCCAGGTGAAGGCCGAGTTGTCGAAGGCGGGCAAGACCGTGGCCTTGCTGGTGCAGCGCGGCGAAGACAAGATCTTCGTGCCGGTGCAGATCGGCTGATCAGCCGGGTGTCACTCCGCGTCGGGCTGCTTGCCCGGCGCGGCCGCGTCAAATGCCGGCAACGCACGGCAAGCCGCGTCGATGCGCAGCACATTGGGCATGGCCGATAGGTCACACTCGAAGCGCTGCGCATTCGCCACTTGCGGCACCAGGCACAGGTCCGCAATGGTGGGCGTGTCGCCGTGGCAGAACTGGCCCGTCGCGCTGGAGCCGGCGAGTTGGGCTTCCAACGCCTCAAGGCCCTGATGCACCCAGTGCTTGTACCAGGCGGTCTTGGCGGCTTCATCCACGCCCAGCGTGTGCTTCAGATACTTCAGCACGCGCAGGTTGTTCAGCGGATGCGTGTCGCAGGCAATGCCCAGCGCCAGATCGCGCACGCGGGCGCGGCCGATGGCGTCCGCCGGCAGCAGCGGCGTTTCGGGATGCGTTTCTTCCAGGTATTCGATGATGGCCAATGACTGGCCGATGACCGCATCGCCATCCACCAGCGCGGGGACCAGCGCCGTCGGGTTCACCTTGCGGTAGTCGGCCGACAACTGCTGGCCGCCATCCTTCAGAAGATGCACCGGCACGTATTCGTACGGCAGGCCTTTCAGGTTCAGGGCGATGCGCACGCGATACGCGGCCGAACTGCGGAAGTAGCTGTAAAGCTGCATGTAGTCTCCTCGGTATGCTTGTGGCGCCGCCCGCGTGGGCGGCGCTTGTTCATTCCAGCGATTCGGTCTTGGCCGCCTTGCGCGACAAGCCCTTGGGCAACGGGAACGCCACGTTCTCTTCCAGGCCCGGCATCTTGCGCACCGAGACGGCGCCCAGTTCCTTGACGCGCGCAATCACCTGCTGCACCAGCACTTCCGGCGCCGAGGCGCCCGCGGTCACGCCAATGCGCTTGCGGCCCACGAGCCATGCCGGATCGATGGAGTCCGCGCCGTCGATGAGGTACGACGCGACGCCCTTGCGCTCGGCCACTTCGCGCAGACGATTGGAGTTCGAGCTGTTCGGGCTGCCCACGACCAGCACCAGATCGCATTCCGGCGCCAGGATCTTGACTGCATCCTGCCGGTTCTGCGTGGCATAGCAGATGTCGCTTTTCTTGGGCTCGGCGATGCTGGGAAAGCGTGCCTTGAGCGCCTGCGACACCGCGGCCGCGTCGTCGACCGACAGCGTGGTCTGCGTGACGTAGGCCAGGTTTTCCGGATCGGTGACCTCAAGGCCGGCCACGTCTTCGACGGTTTCGACCAGGTACATGCCGCCCTGCGCCTGGCCCAGCGTGCCTTCGACCTCGGGATGCCCCTTGTGGCCGATCATGATGATCTCGCGGCCGGCGGCGCGCATGCGCGCGACCTCGATGTGAACCTTGGTGACCAGTGGGCAGGTGGCGTCAAAGACCTGCAGGCCGCGCGATTCGGCTTCGGCGCGCACGGCCTTGGAGACGCCATGCGCCGAGAACACCACGATGGCGCCCGCGGGCGCATCGTCGAGCTCGTCGATGAAGATGGCGCCCTTGGCGCGCAGATCTTCGACGACGTAGCGGTTGTGGACGATCTCGTGGCGCACATAGATGGGCGCGCCGTGCAGTTCGATGGCCCGCTCGACGATATCGATGGCGCGATCCACGCCTGCGCAGAAGCCGCGCGGCTGCGCCAGCAGGACTTCGGCGTCGGAGGCGGTGACAGCCTGGCTCATTAAAGGACTCCCAGCAACGCCACGTCCACTTTCAGGCTGATGCCTGCCAGCGGGTGGTTGAAATCGAACAGCGCGGAGTCGTCGTTGATTTCCTTGAGGACGCCCGAATAGCGGCCGCCGTTGGGCGCGGTGAATTCGACCAGGTCGCCGGGTTCGAACGTGGCGTCCTCGCCGGCATGTTGCGCCAGCATGGCGCGCGTCACGCGCTGGATCAGTTCGGGATTGCGGTCGCCGTAGGCGTCGGCCGGTTCGATGGTGACGCTGAACTTGTCGCCCTCGGCGCGGCCGACCAGCGCGGCCTCAAGGCCGGGCGCCCACTGCCCGCCGCCCATCTGCAGCGTGCCGGGACGGCCGTCGAAGGTGTCGGTGAACACGGAACCCGCCCCCGGGCCCGAGGCCAGCGTGATGCGGTAATGCAGCGTCAGGTAGGAATCCGGACGGACCAAAACGTTCACTTCATTAGAGGCGATGCTCACGATCTGCCACCGTATGGGTATTTGAGTAAACCCTGATTTTAGAGCCTCTTATGAAATTGTCCGTCCGGCTGCCAAAACAAGACCGTCCCCGAGAGCGTCTGCTACGTCACGGGGCCGCATCCATCCAGGACGCCGAGCTTCTTGCCGTCGCCCTGCGCACGGGTATTCCGGGCCTGAATGTCGTGGATCTGTGCCGCCAGTTGCTGGCACGGTTCGGCGGACTGCGCGGGTTGCTCAGCACCTCGCCGCAGGACCTGATGGCCATCGCCGGCCTGGGGTCATCCAAGGCCTGCACCCTGGCGGCCCTGCTGGAGCTGGCCCGCCGGGCGCTGGAAGAAGACCTGATCCGGGACGCCTCGATGCACCACCCGAGCCGAGTAAAACAATATTGCAAGGCGGCGCTCGGCCATCTGCAGGTGGAGCACTGCATCGCCCTCTTCCTGGATGCGCAACTGCGCCTGATCACCACGGGCGAACTGGCGCGGGGCACGCTCTCGCAGGCGGCGGTCTATCCCCGGGAGGTCGTGCGCGAAGCCCTGCGCCACCATGCGGCAGCGCTCATCGTGGCTCACAACCACCCGTCCGGCGTGGCGTCGCCCCGCGCCGCCGACCGCGCCTTCACCCGGCACCTGAAGGAAGCCCTGGCGCTGGTGGACATCAGGCTGGTGGACCACCTGATCGTCGCGGGAGGGTCCGCGGTGTCACTGGCTGAACTGGGCTGCCTCTGACCGCAGCAAGCGCCGGAATTCCGTTAGACTACCGCCCAATATTGTTTTAGGCTTAACCTAATTCTGGCCCTCGCGACCTTTCCTTGCCTGCCATGAAACGCCTGTGGGACATTTCCCCGCCCGTCTCGACGGCATCGCCCGTCTTCCCGGGCGACACGCCGTACCGCCAGCAATGGAAATGGACGCTCACGCCCGGCTGTCCGGTCAATGTCAGCGAAATCACGCTGTCGCCGCACATCGGCGCGCATGCCGACGCCCCGCTTCATTACCAAAATGGGGCCGCAGCCATCGGCGCGGTCTCGCTTGAACCCTTTCTGGGCCCCTGCCGCGTTATCCATGCGATCGACTGCGGCGAGCTCATCACGATCGACCACCTTGCCCATGCGGCGCACAACCTGCCGCCTCGCGTGCTGGTGCGCACCGCCAAGCATGCCGCGCAGGACTGGTGGACGGACGACTTCTCCGCCTACGCGCCCCAAACCATCGAATGGCTGGCCGAACGCGGCGTCATGCTGATCGGTCTGGACACCGCCAGCATCGACCCCGCTTCCAGCAAGACCCTGGACAGCCACCATACGATCTTGCGGCACGACATGCGGGTACTGGAGAACCTGGTGCTCGACGACGTGCCGGAAGGCGATTACGAATTGATCGCCTTGCCGTTGGCGCTGATCCAGGCCGATGCCAGCCCGGTCCGCGCGGTCCTGCGCGAACTGTAGGCTGATTTGCCGGCCCGGGAGCGGCTGCTCGAAAGCCGCCGCCCCGCTTGGAGAATCGACCATGCAATCCCTATTCGCGCCCCACTGGCGCGCCCTGCCCGCCTCCGCCCGCCGCGCCGCGCCGCCCTGCCCCGGAGGCCGCGCATGAGCCAGAACGAACGCCCCGAAGATATCGTCCATCAGGAAAAGGCGCAGCTCGATTTCGCGCGCGACATGACCTACGGCGATTACCTGCATCTTGACGAACTGCTTGGCGCCCAGCATCCGATGTCGCCCGAGCACAACGAGATGCTGTTCATCATTCAGCACCAGACCAGCGAACTGTGGATGAAGCTGATGCTGCACGAGTTGCGGGCCGCGATCGCCAGCGTGGCGGAGGACCGCCTGCAACCGGCCTTCAAGATGCTGGCGCGCGTCAGCAAGATCATGGAGCAGCTCGTCCACGCCTGGGACGTGCTGGCGACCATGACGCCGCCCGAGTACTCCGCGCTGCGTCCCTATCTGGCGCGCTCGAGCGGATTCCAGAGCTACCAGTACCGCCAGGTCGAGTTCCTGCTCGGCAACAAGAACGCGGCCATGCTCAAGCCGCACTCGCACCGCGCGGACCTGCTGGCCCAGGTGCAGAGCGCCTACGAGGCCCCGTCGCTGTACGACGAGGCGCTGCGGCTGTTGGCGCGCAACGGCCTGGATATCCCGGCCGATCACCTGGAACGCGACTGGACCCAACCGTATCAGGCGTCGGCGGCGGTTGAAGCCGCCTGGCTGACCGTCTACCGCGACACGGACCGCTACTGGGCGCTTTACCAGCTCGGTGAAAAGCTGACCGATCTGGAAGATGCCTTCCGGTTGTGGCGCTTCCGCCACGTTACGACGGTCGAACGCGTCATCGGCTTCAAGCGCGGCACGGGCGGCACGTCGGGGGTGGACTACCTGCGGCGCATGCTGGAAGTGGTGCTGTTTCCGGAAATCTGGAAGCTGCGCACGGATCTCTGACGTCCGCCCCGCCATCACACCCGGGCTGCAGGACGGCCCGGGCGCCCATTTGCGGGTGGCCGCAGGCAGGATCGCGTGCTAGAATTCGGGGTTACTTTTTGGATACGTGGCTAGCGCCTGTCGCGCCATTCATTTGGCAGTGAGTCCGGGCAGTAGGTCTGGACAGTAGGTCTGGGCTGTGAACCGGGCAGCTGTAGCTGGCGACCCTAACTCTTGAAAAAGACTCGACCGAGTCTAGGAAAGCACCATGAAAGAAGGCATTCACCCCGAATACCGCGAAGTCGTCTTCGCCGACCTGCAAACGGGCAACAAGTTCATCACCCGTTCGACCGTCCACACGCGCGAAACCGTCGAAATCGACGGCAAGACGTACCCGCTCTTCAAGTGCGACGTGACCTCCGAATCGCACCCGTTCTACACTGGCGCCCAGACCCGCATCGTCGAAACTGGCCGCGTGGAAAAGTTCCGCGCCCGCTTCGCCCGCACGGCCGGCACGGTCAAGTCCGCTTCCTGATCCTGTTGCTCCTGCGGGAGTCACAGCAAAAAGGCAGCCTTCGGGCTGCTTTTTTTTCCCCCCTCGGTGCCAGCCGGCCGGACAGGGGGTGGCGCATCCCGACCACTCGGTTACATTAACGCCCGTGTCCCCACTTTCCATTTCCACCCCGGCCCGGCTTACGTCGGTAGCCACCGCAAAGCTGCCCCGCCTCATCCTGCTGGGCCTGGCCCTGGTCTACATCGTGGCCGGGCTGTTCATGCGCGACCCGTGGAAAACCGACGACGCCGTCGGATTGGCGACGATGATCACCGCGATCCGCGAAGGCGGCCTGACCTGGCTGCTGCCGCAGGTGGGGCATCTGGCCCACGCCGAGGAAGGTCCGCTGATCACGTGGGTGGGCGCAATCAGCATCTGGCTGTTTGGCCCGTTCATCGGGGATATCACCGCTGGCCGCCTGCCCAATCTGCTGTGGTTCGGCATCACGGCCTCAAGCGTCTGGTACGGCACGTATCTGCTTGGCCGCCGGGCGGAAGCCCAACCGCTGGCGCTGCCCTTTGGCGGCGAACCCGAACCGCGCGACTACGGCCGCATGCTGGCCGACGCCGCCCTTCTCTTGCTGCTTGCCACGGTCGGCATCCTGCAGCGCACGCATGAAACCACGGTCATGCCAGCCATCATGGCCTGCCAGGCGCTCGCGTTCTATTCGCTGGCGCGCACCGTGGACCGACCCGTCACGGGTTCGACCACGCTCGGCATCGCGCTGGCCGCCAGCTTCCTTGCGCGCGGATGGGTGGGCGCCCTGCCCATCATGGTCGGCGCGGCGCTCGCCTTCTATCCCCGCAGCCCGCTCTGGAAATGCAAGCGCTGGATGCTGTGGGCCGCCGTGCTGGCCGCCGGCCTGATCCTGGCCTGGTGGATTCCCGCCAGCCAGGGCAGCGAGTACTGGATCCGCAACTGGAAGACCTGGAATCTGTCGTCGTTCGCCATCCCTGGCCTGCACGACGCCGCCCGCACGCTGCGCGACCTGCCGTGGTACCTGTGGCCGACCTGGCCGCTGGCGCTGCTGGCCATCTGGCGGTGGCGCGCCTGGATCTATGCGCCCCACATCTGGGTGCCGCTGATGCTGCTGGTGTGCTCGGCAGTGATTCTGTTCTTCGTGGACGAGCCCAGCGATTCCGAATTCGTGCTGCTGGCCGTGCCTTGCGCGGTGCTTGGCGCGTTCTCGCTGCCCACGTTGCGCCGCGGCGTGGTGAACACGCTCGACTGGTTTGCCGTCATGTGCTTTTCGCTGACGGTGGCGACGGCCTGGCTCGGCTGGGTGGCGTTGCACTTCCATTGGCCGGCACAGATTTCCCGCAACATTGCCCGCCAGACCACCGGTTATGAACCCGTCATCTCGTGGGTGGCTTTTGGGCTGGCGGTGCTCTTCACCCTGGGCTGGATCGCCCTGGTCGTCTGGCGGCTGCGCGTGCGCCCGCAGGCGCTGTGGCGCGGCACCGTGCTGTCGGCCGGCGGCCTGACCGTGACCTGGATCCTGCTGGTGCTGTTGTGGCAGCCCGCGGTGGACTACGCACGCAGCTATCGCACGGTGTCGGGCCAACTGGCCCAGGCCATCGCGCAGCACAAGCGCCCGGGCGAATGCGTCCGGGGCCTCAGCCTGGGCAGCGGCCAGCGCGCGTCGTTCCTGATCTTCAACAACCTGTCGTTCCCGTTCGACACGCGCTGCACGCTGGTCCTGCAACAGACCACCAACCAAAGCCTGCGTGACGGCACGGCCGCGTACAGCGAAGGCGCCGAGGTCCTCTGGCAAGGCGGCCGCCGCGCCGACCGTTCCGAAGTCTTCCGCCTGCTGCGAACCGGCGTCAAGCCATGACCGCAGCGATCGGGGCGCCGATGACCTTCGGCGCCACCCTGCGCGGAATCGCCAAACAGGCCTGGCCCGTGCTCATCAGCCAGTGGGCCAGCATTTCGTTCGGCGTGCTGGACACCGCCATGACGGGGCACTCCAGCCCCGACGACCTGGCGGCGATGGCGCTTTCCGCTTCCATCTACATCACGGTCTTCGTCGGCCTGATGGGCGTCGTGCACGCCCTGATCCCGATCCTGGCGCAGCAGTTCGGCGCCGGCAACAATCAAGAAGTCGGAAAGAGCTGGGGCCAGGGCGTGTGGCTGGCGCTTGGCCTGTCGGTCGTGGGCGCCATGCTGATGCTGTTTCCGGACATGTGGCTCTTCATGTCGGGTGACGTCGCTCCCGGCGTGCGCGACCGCATCGCGTCGTACCTGCAGGCGCTGGTGCTGGCCCTGCCCGCCGCCCTGGTGTTCCGCACCATCTATGCGCTGGGCACCGCGGTGTCGCGGCCCAAGCTCGTCATGGCCATCAACCTGTCCATCATCGGCTTCAAGGCGCTCTTCAACTGGCTCTTCATCTACGGCAAGCTGGGCCTGCCCGCGATGGGCGCGGCCGGCGCGGGACTGGCGACGGCCGTGGTGTCGTGGATGAGCCTGGGCCTGGGCCTGTGGGTAATCACGCACGACCGCTACTACCGCCGCTTCCAGCTTCGCATCGGCAAGCCGGACTGGAAGGCGCTCAAGGAGCTGCTGCGCCTGGGCATCCCGATGGGCGGCTCGTACCTGGTCGAGGTGTCGGCATTCACGTTCATGGCGCTGCTGGTGGCTCGCGAGGGCACCTTCGTGACCGGCGGGCATCAGATCATGTCGAACCTGGCCGCGCTCTGCTACATGATGCCGATGGCGCTGGGCGTGGCGACCGCCGCGCTGACGGCGCAGGCCATCGGCGCGGGCAACTACGCGCACGCCCACCGCACCGGCATGGCGGGCCTGGCGCTGGGTCTGATCGGCGCGCTGCTGACGGCCGCGGTGCTGCTGATCGGCCGCCCGCTGATCCTGGCCGCGTACACGGACGACGGCGCCGTTGCCGCCGTGGCGACCACGCTGCTCGCCGTCCTGCCGCTGTTCCACCTGTTCGATTCGATGCAGTGCATCAACTCGTACCTGCTGCGCGCGTACAAGATCGCCGTCGTGCCACTGATCCTGCAGACGGTGGCGCTTGCCGGCGTGGGCCTGGTCGGCGGCTGGTGGTTTGGATTCGGTCCGGGACGGGGCGGCATCGACGGCCTGCGCGAATTGCTGGTGCCGGGCTCGCCGCAGGGGGCCGGCAGCATGTGGCTGATGGCGATGTTCGGGCTGGCGCTGTCGGCCGCTTTGCTGCACTTCTGGTATCGGCGGATATTGCGAACGGTGGGCCGATCGTGACGATGCAATGAAAAAAGGCAGCCATCTGGCTGCCTTTTTTGCGTGTAGACGTGCCTCCTACTTCGGACGCTTGTCGATCACCCGCCGTGCCTTGCCGGTCAGCGTGCGTTCGACATGCCCGGCATCCGATACCTGGATCCGCGCGCTCACGCCGATATGGGTCTTGACCGCGTGTTGCAGTTGCTTGCCCAGATTGGCGCGCTCAGCGTCGGACAGGCTCGAGAATTCGGCGCGCACTTCGGTCAGGATTTCCAGTTCGTCCATGTTGCCCGAGCGGGACAGCACCAGCTGGTAATGCGGCGCAAGCTGCGCGATCTTCAGGACTAGTTCTTCCACCTGCGTGGGGAACATGTTCACGCCGCGCACGATCAGCATGTCGTCGCTGCGGCCCGTGATCTTGCCGATGCGGCGCATGCTGCGCGCGGTGGGCGGCAAGAGGCGGGTCAGGTCGCGTGTGCGGTAGCGCACGATGGGCATCGCTTCCTTGGTCAGCGACGTGAACACCAGTTCGCCGGGCTCGCCGTCGGCCACCGGCTCGCCCGTGTCCGGATTGACGATCTCGGCGTAGAAGTGATCTTCCCAGACCACCGGGCCGTCCTTGGTCTCGACGCATTCGCTCGCCACGCCCGGCCCCATCACTTCAGACAGACCATAGATGTCGACGGCGTCGATGCCCGCTTCGGCCTCGATGTCGGCGCGCATCTGGCCCGTCCAGGGCTCGGCGCCGAAGATGCCGATGCGCAGGGAGCTTTGACGCGGGTCGATGCCCTGGCGGCGCTGCTCTTCGAGGATGTTGCAGAAATAGGAGGGCGTGACCATGATGATGTCCGGACGGAAATCATTGATCAGCTGCACCTGCTTTTCGGTTTGTCCGCCGGACATGGGAATGACCGTGCAACCCAGGCGCTCGGCGCCGTAATGCGCGCCCAGGCCGCCCGTGAACAACCCGTAGCCGTAGGCCACGTGCACGGTATCGCCGGGCTTGCCGCCCGCCGCGCGGATCGAGCGCGCCACCAGGTTGGCCCAGTTGTCCAGGTCGCCCTGGGTGTAGCCCACCACGGTCGGCTTGCCGGTCGTGCCGCTGGACGCGTGAATGCGCGAGATGCGCTCACGCGGCACGGCGAACATGCCGAACGGATAGTTCTCGCGCAGTTCCTTCTTGGTCGTAAACGGGAACTTCGAAATATCGGACAACTGCTTCAGGTCGTCCGGATGCACGCCGACTTCGTCGAACGCCTTCTTGTAGTGCGGGACGTTTTCGTAGGCATGCTTGAGGGTCCACTTCAAGCGATCGAGCTGCAGGGCCCGCAGCTCGTCCTGGCTGGCATGCTCGATAGGATCCAGTCCCGGCTTGCTCATGGTATTGGGCATGATGATGTCTCTCTTCTCTTTGGTACGGTGCAGCAGTCAGGCGTCCGTGGGCGTCCCGACGATCTGGCCCTTGATGCGGTAGGAACGCCCCCTGAACAAAGCCACGTTGCGTCCATCCTGATTGGTGACGGTGACGTCATAGACGCCAGTGCGGCCGGCCAGCGAACGCTCCTGGGCCACGGCGGTCAGCAGGTCGCCTTCGAAACCCGGCGCCAGATAGTCGATCGTGCAGCCCGACGCGACGGTGCTGACATTGCGGGAATTGCACGAGAACGCGAACGCGCTGTCGGCCAGGGCGAAGATGAAGCCGCCATGGCAGGTCTTGTGGCCATTCAGCATGTCGGGCCGGACGCGCATGGTCAGCCGCGCATAGCCCGGCGCCATTTCCTCGATCTTCATGTCCAGGCCCTGCGTGGCCGCGTCGCCGGCATACATCACCGAGCCCACGGCCTGCGCCAGCGCCTGCGGGTCGGTCGGCACTTCAACGGGGGGAACGTGCACGCTCATCATTGCCCCTTGAACTGCGGTTCACGCTTGCCCAGGAACGCAGCAACGCCTTCGGCGTAATCCGCGCTCTGGCCCAGTTCGCGCATCATGTCGCGCTCCAGGTCGAGCTGCGTGGACAGATCATTGCCCAGGCTGGCCTGCAAGGCGCGCTTGGTGAATGCCAGGCCCTTGGTGGGCGCGGCCGCGAAATGCGTGGCCAGCCGATCAAGCGTGGCGTCGAATTCCTCGTCGGCCACACATTGCCAGATCAGGCCCCACTCCTCTGCCTGCTTGGCGCTCAGCTTGTCTCCCAGCAGCGCCAGACCCATGGCCCGGGCGCGGCCCACCAGACGGGGCAGCGCAAACGTGCCGCCCGTGTCGGGGATGAGGCCCAGACGGCAGAACGACTGGATGAAGCTGGCCGAGGCCTTGGCGATGACGATGTCGCCCGCGAACGCCAGATTGGCGCCCGCCCCGGCCGCCACGCCGTTCACGCCCACCACGACCGGCATGGGCAACGCGTTGAGCCGGCGCACCAATGGGCCGTAGAACTTGTCAACGGTCTCGCCCAGGTCGGGCGGCGTGCCGTCGGGCGCGGGCTTGCGCTCGCTCAGGTCCTGGCCGGCGCAGAAGCCGCGGCCCGCGCCGGTCAGCACCAGCACGCGCGCGCCTTCGGTTTCGACGCGGGTCAGCGCGTCGGCCACTTCCGCGTGCATGTTGGCCGTGAAGCTGTTCAGCTTGTCCGGGCGGTTCAGCGTCAGGCGCGCAATGCCGCCGGACAGGTCAAATTGAATATCCTGATAGCTCATCTGCGATCGCCCGGCTTAGATGTGACGGCGGGTTTGCACCACGCGGAAGCGGTTCGAAACGAAGGCCGTGTCCGACAGCGCCGCATTGGCCGCCGGATTGGCGCCGGTGCCGTGGAAGTCGCTGAAGGCGGCGGTCTGGTTGACGAACACCGCGCCGGTCAGGTTCAGCGAGAGCGACACGCCGGACACTTCGGCGGCGTCCTGCACCTGCTCGGCCACGCGGTCATCCGTCGTGTAGGCCGACAGCGACAGCGCGCCGTGCTGGATGACGCTGTCGCGCGCGAGCTGGATGCTGTGGGCGGTGGAGTCGGTGGCAACGACAAACGCGATCGGACCGAACCACTCCTGGCTGAGCGCCGCATTGCCGGCCTCGGTGCGCAACAGCAGCGGCGTGCGCACGCGGGCGTTTTCGAACTGGGGATGCGCCAGCGTCTTGCTGTCCGCCACCACGGGCAGACCCAGCGCGCGGGCCTTCTCGATGCGCTCGACGATGCCTTCGTTCTGGATGGCGCCCGTCAGCTCGACGGCCTTGGCGGCATCGGCGCCCACCTTTTCCAGCGCCACGCCCAGCGCGGCGGCCACGTCGTCGAAGCTGACACGGCCTTCCGGCGTATTGATGCCGTCACGCGGCACGTAGATGTTCTGTGGCGCGGTGCACATCTGGCCCGAATACAGGGCCAGCGAGAACGCCAGGTTGCGGGCCACGCCCTTCAGATCCGAGGTCGAATCGATGATGACCTGGTTCACGCCGGCCTTCTCGGTGTAGACCTGGGCCTGGCGCGCATTGTTTTCCAGCCAGTCGCCGTTGGCGGTGCTGCCGGTGAAGTCGACGATCTTGACGGCCGGGTCCAGCGCCAGCTTCTGCGCGGTGTCGTCGCCGGCCTCATGGGCAGCCAGTTGCACGACGTCGGGATCGAAGCCCGCTTCCTGCAGCACTTCGCGCGCCACCTTCACGGTGATGGCCAGCGGCAGGATCGCCCCCGGATGGGGTTTGACGATGACGGTGTTGCCCGTCGCCAAGCTGGCGAACAGGCCCGGATAGCCGTTCCACGTCGGGAAGGTCGAGCAGCCGATCACCAGCGCGACGCCGCGCGGCACGACCGTGAACTGCTTTTCCATACGGATGGGATCGTTCTTGCCCTGCGGCTTTTCCCACACGGCGATGCCCGGGATGCGCGACATTTCCTGCCAGGCGTAGGTGACGGCTTCAAAGCCGCGGTCCTGCGCGTGGGGGCCGCCGGCCTGGAAGGCCATCATGAAGCCCTGGCCCGTGGTGTGCTGGACTGCGTAGGCGATCTGGAAGCTGAGCTTGTTCAGGCGCGCCAGGATTTCCAGCGACACGCCCACCCAGGCGTGGGGACCGGCGCGGCGCCAATCTTCAAGCGCGCGCTTGGAAGCGGCGATCAGCTTGTCCGCCGGCACGCGCGGATACGTGATGCCCAGGTCGAAACCGTAGGGCGATTTTTCGCCGCCCACGACGCCGTCGGCATCGTGCAGGTTCAGCGGAAAGGGCTTGCCCTGGAGCGCTTCGAAGGCGGCGCGGCCTTCGTCGTTGGCGGTCTCGCCGTAGTTGCGCGGGCTGGGCGACTCGGCAAACGGGCTCCAGTAGCCGCGCAGCGCGGCGGCAGCCAGGGATTGTTCCAGCAGGGGCTGGTGACGTTCGAAGAATTTCTGGGACACGCTCGTCTCTCCAATAAGATTTGAATGCTTGCCTGGCGTGCGCCGGGTCAGGTTTCCTGGTCGAAGTCGATGACCAGCCGGTCGCTGACCGGGAAGCTCTGGCAGCTCAGGATGAACCCGCGCGCGACTTCATAATCTTCAAGGGCGAAGTTGGCATCCATGTCCACCTCGCCTTCGATCACCTTGCAACGGCAGGTGGAACACACCCCGCCCTTGCACGAATACGGCAGTTCGATGCCCTGCGCCAGCGCCGAATCCAGCACGCTGTCCTTGTTCTTGTCGATGACGAACATGCGGCTATGTCCGTCCTGCACCACGGTGACCTCGCACTGTCCCTTGCCGGGCGCCTGCGGGGCGTCCTGGCCGGTGCGCAGCGCGCGCGGGCCCTTGGGCGCGCCGAACAGTTCGAACTTGATGTTCGACTTCGGAATACCGCGCGCCTGCAACCGCTCGACCACGCTTTCGGTCATGGTCTGCGGACCGCACACAAAAGCGTAATCGATATCCTCGGGGCTCATCCAGGCCGACATGAGCTGGTCGACCTTGTCGCCATCCAGGCGGCCGTTGAAGAGCTCGATGTCCTGCGTTTCGCGGCTCATTACATAGACGAGCGAAAAGCGGTCCATGTACAGGTTCTTCAGGTCCTCGATTTCCTCGCGGAACAGCACCGCGGACGAGGCGCGGTTGCCGAAGAACAGCGTGAACTTGCTGCGCGGCTCGGTCGACAGCGCCGTCTTGACGAGCGAAAACACGGGCGTGATGCCGCTGCCCACGGCAAACGCCACGTAGTGGCGCTGGTTCTCGGGCGAGAAGTCCACTGTGAAGTTGCCCGCCGGCGCCATGACCTCCAGGGTCTGGCCAGGCTGCAATTGGTGATTGGCCCAGCTCGAGAACACGCCTTCGTCGACCTTCTTGATCGCCACGCGCAAGAGCTTGTCGCGCGGCGCCGAACAGATCGAATACGAACGGCGCAGTTCTTCGCCATTGAGCTGGGTGCGCAGCGTCAGGTACTGGCCGGGCAGGAAGGCGAACTCGTTCGTCAGCGCCTCGGGCAGGTCGAAGGTCACGACCACGGCATCGCGCGTATTGCGCGCCACGGACGCCACCTTCAAAGCATGGAATTGGTTCTGGCTCATCTCGAAACCACTCTTTAGTGAGTCTTGAAATAATCGAAGGGCTCGCGGCACGAGACGCAGCGATACAGCGCCTTGCACGACGTCGACCCGAAATTGCTGACCATCCGCGTATCGCGCGACCCGCAGCGCGGGCAGGCGATGGCCGGGGCGGCCGCGCGGCGGCTGATGCCCGAGATGTCGATGGCGCGTTCGGCGGGCGCGGCGATGCCGTAGCCCTTGAGCGCCTCGCGCCCTTTTTCGCTCATCCAGTCGGTCGTCCAGGCCGGGGCAAGGCGCGTCTCCACCCGTACCTCGGACACGCCGTGGCGTTCGAGCGTCTGGCAGATGTCCTGCGTGATTTCGCGCATGGCCGGGCAGCCCGAATAGGTGGGGGTAATGACGACGACACACGCATCGCCATCCCACGACACTTCACGCACCACGCCCAGGTCCACCACGGACAGCACCGGGATCTCCGGGTCCGGGACCTCCTGCAGCCAGGCGTAGACCTGGTCGGCGGAAATGGGCGTGAGCGCGTTCACCACGTGGCTCCCGGGTAGGCGCGGTGCAGATGCTGCATCTCGGCCAGCACATAACCCAGCGCCTCGGTGTGCTTGCCCTGGCGGCCGCCGCGATGCGCGGCATGGTTGGCGGCGGCTTCGTCGGGAACGGTCAGGGTGGCTTCTTCCAGCACTTCCCGCACGTGCGCAAGCCACGGTTGGCGCAGCGCCGCCAGCTCACAGCCGATGCCGCGCGCGGCCAGGTCGTGATCGATGGCGTCATCGGTGAAGAGCTCGCCCGTGAAACGCCAGGCGTCGTCGACGGCGGCCTGCATCTTGGCGTGGCTTTCCGCAGTGCCATCGCCCAGGCGCACCACCATGTCCGACGATCGGCGCACGTGGTAGGTCACTTCCTTGAGCGACTTGGCCGCGATGGCCGCGACACGCTCATCAGCAGACGCCTCCAGGCGCTGCAGCAGGAAGTAGTGCCAGACGTCGAACAGGAACTGCCGCGCCATGGTGTCGGCGTAGTTGCCGTTGTCGCGCTCGACCAGCAGCGCGTTGCGGAACTCGTGCGTGTCGCGCAGATAGGCCAGCGCGTCCTCGTCGCGGCCCGAGCCCTCGACCTCGCCGGCCAGCGTCAGCCACATGCGGGCCTGGCCCAGCAGGTCGAGCGCAGTGTTGGTCAGCGCCAGATCCTCTTCCAGGATGGGACCGTGCCCCGTCCAGGCGCCCAGCCGCTGCGACAGGATGAGCGACGTATCGCCCAGGCGCAGCAGGTATTCAAACAGTGCTTTGTCCATGTCTCCCCCGCCCGCCTTACATGTGCTTGATTTCTTCGGGCATCGGGAAGAAGGTCGGATGCCGGTAAACCTTGCTGTTGGCCGGCTCGAACAGCGGATCCTTGTCGCCCGGGCTGCTGGCCGAAATATCCGAGGCGCGCACGACCCAGATGCTCAGTCCCTCGTTACGGCGCGTGTACACGTCGCGGGCGTGATTGATCGCCATTTCGGCGTCCGGGGCATGCAGGCTGCCCACGTGCTTGTGCGCCAGGCCGTGCTGGCTACGGATGAAGACTTCCCACAGAGGCCAGTCTTTGCTCATGATGGATTTCCTCTAATGCCGGGGCGCATCGCGCCGACGGTCTGCAATAAATGAAGTAGGGACTACGAATGCCAGATGTGCCCAATCCCAAAGCGCAGCGAGGGCCAGCGGGGCCGCGCGGATCCGGGCTCCGCCGGTCCGCTGCGGCGCCCCCCTGGGGGGGAAGCGCGCAGCGCTCCGGGGGGGGAACCTCTAGGCAGCTTTACGGGCGGACTGCTTGTCGGCGTGGGCGACAAGCGCGTCACGCACCCACGCGCCGTCCTCATGCGCCTTCACCCGCGCGGCAAGGCGTTCGCGGTTGCAGGGGCCGTTGCCCTTGAGCACGGCGTAGAACTCGGACCAGTCGATTTCGCCGAAGTCGTAGTGGCCGCGCTCGGCGTTCCACTTCAGATCGGGATCGGGGACGGTCAGGCCCAGGTATTCGGCCTGCGGCACGGTCTGGTCCACCATCTTCTGGCGCAGCTCGTCGTTGGAGAAGAGCTTGATCTTCCAGGCCATCGACTGCGCGCTATTGGGCGAATCGGCGTCCGACGGACCGAACATCATCAGTGCGGGCCACCACCAGCGGTTGAGCGAGTCCTGGACCATCGCCTTCTGTTCGGGCGTGCCGTGCAGGCACATCTGCATGAGCAGGTCATAGCCCTGACGCTGATGGAAGGACTCTTCCTTACAGACGCGCACCATGGCCCGCGCGTACGGACCATACGAACAGCGGCACAGCGGAATCTGGTTGATGATCGCCGAGCCGTCGACCAGCCAGCCGATCATGCCGATGTCGGCCCAGCTCAGCGTAGGGTAGTTGAAGATGCTGGAGTACTTGGCGCGCCCGGCGTGCAGGTCGTCGATCAGGTCGTCGCGCGACACGCCCAGCGTTTCCGCGGCGCTGTACAGGTAGAGCCCGTGACCCGCCTCGTCCTGCACCTTGGCCAGGAGGATGGCCTTGCGCTTGAGGGACGGGGCGCGCGTGATCCAGTTGCCTTCCGGCAGCATGCCCACGATTTCCGAGTGCGCGTGCTGCGAGATCTGACGCACGAGCGTCTTGCGGTAGGCCTCGGGCATCCAGTCCTTGGCCTCGATACGAACACCGTCGTCGATGCGCCGCTGGAACGTCTGTTCCAGGCCGTCGAGCTGGTCCGCGGTCTTGACCTGCTTGACGCCGGTTTCGACGAGTTGAGCGTACATAGTTGTCTCCTTGAGACGGTTTGCGAAAACGCAAAGCAAACGCTGCGCAGTGCCGTCATGTCATGCGACGATTATTTAATACAAAAAATTCATTGTCAAACTCAAATCTGTATCACATTGGATTTATGTATCATATCCAGCATCCCGATATCGGCCGTCCGCGGCCCTCCTTATGGCAAACCCTCAGTCGCCCCTGGAACGCTCCCTGTCCCGCTTGTTGAAAAGCGATCCGCCCCGCGCGAAATCGCTCTGCGTCAGCGTGCTGGGCGATGCGCTGGCCCCGCACGGCGGCGCCATCTGGCTGGGCAGCCTGATCGAGCTGCTGGCTCCGCTTGGCATCAATGAACGCCTGCTGCGCACCAGCGTCTTTCGCCTGGTGGCACAGAACTGGCTGCAGTCCGAACGCCACGGCCGACGCAGCCTCTACCTGATTTCCGAGCAGGGCGTGCGCCACACGTCGCACGCCTCGCAGCGCATCTACGAAGGCGGAGCCAAGGAATGGAACGGGGAATGGACGCTGGTGGCGCTGCCGCGTACGGGCAACGGCCTGGCTGAACGCGGCGAGTTGCGCCGCGAATTGACGTGGGAAGGCTTCGGCATGATCGCACCGGGCCTGTTTGCGCATCCGCACACCGAGGCGCGCGCCGCACACGACATTCTTGAAAAACTGGGCATTCCGGACCGGGCGCTGGTGTTGTCGGCCCGCGATTTGGCCGGCGCCGGGGGGCTACCCATCGCCAGCCTGGCCACCCAATGCTGGAATCTGGACGACGTGGCCGAGCAATACCGGCAGTTCTCGCGCAACTTCGGCCCGCTGGAAAAACTGCTGGACGAGGCGCCCTCGCCCGCCGAGGCGTTCACCGTGCGCGTCATGGTGCTGCACAACTGGCGCCGGATCGTGCTGCACGATCCTCAACTGCCCGCCCCCATGCTGCCCGACAACTGGCCCGGGCACGCCGCGCGCGAATTGTGCGGACGGCTCTACTGGAAGGTGTTCGATCCTTCCGAAACCCATCTGAATGCGTTGGCGGGCCAGGACAACGACCGCTACCGCCCACTGTCGCCCGAGGTCGAATCGCGCTTCGGGGGCCGGCCGGGTTAAGGACTGGCGCGCGTCGGCCTAACGGCCAGTGCTGCCGTCATCCGGCATGGCGACGCCCAGCGTATCCAGGTGGCATTCTCCGGCTGCCTCGCGCCCTGCGCCGGCAAGTGTGAGTCCGCGGCTGGGCGCAATGAACGACAAAGTCCAGCGCGCCTGGATCGGCCGGCCCAGCGCCACCCCGCTGTCGGCATCAATGCCGCTGGGCACATCCAGCGCCAGCACCGGAACCTCCATGGCGTTGACCGCGTTGATCAGGGCTTGCCACGCGGCATCCAGGGGACGGTTCAAGCCGACACCAAACAACCCGTCGATGATCAGATCCGGTGACGATCCGGCCGGAAGAGCTGTGTGCGTCCGGGGCTCTCCGCCCTCAGCCAGCCAGCCGGCCCAGGCGCGCGCCGCATCGGCGGGCAGCCTGTCTGGCCCCGAAGGCAACACCACGTGAATATCCAAGCCTCGCGCCAGCAATAGCGCGGCGGCTTCCAATGCGTCCCCGCCGTTGTTGCCGGGGCCGGCGAGCGCCAGGATGAACGCGTTGGCCGGCACGCGCGCCGCGACGAAGCTGGCCGCTGCCGCGCCGGCCAGCGGCATCAGGGCGCGCCCGGTTGCCAGGGCGCGCTGTTCAGCAAGACGGATCTGCGCGACAGAATAGGACGACATGACAACAAGGTGCGGCAACGTGGCCGGGAATCCGTTGGAACCTGGCGGTCCGCCGCCGGTCTCAGACCTTCAGGAAATGCTCGCGGTAATACTTGAGCTCGTCGATCGACTCGTAGATGTCGGCCAGCGCTTCATGGCGGCTCTTTTTCTCGAATCCCTTGTAAACGGCGGGAGCCCAGCGGCGCGCCAGCTCCTTGAGCGTGCTGACATCCAGGTTGCGGTAATGGAAGAACTGTTCCAGGCGCGGCATGTACGCAAACATGAAGCGGCGGTCCTGGCTGATGGTGTTGCCGCACATGGGCGATTTGCCCGCCGGCACATGCTGCGCAAGAAACGCCAACAGCGTATCCTCTGCCTCTGCCTCGGTCACCGTGGACGCCTTGACCTTATCGATCAGTCCGCTCTTGCCGTGGGTCGACTTGTTCCAGTTGTCCATCGCGTCGAGCAGGCTGTCGGACTGGTGCACCACAATCACCGGTCCCTCGGCCACGACGGTCAGGTCGGGTTCTGTCACCACGACGGCGACTTCGATAATCCGTTCTTTCTCGGGGTCCAGGCCCGTCATTTCCATGTCGAGCCAGATCAGGCGGTTTTCGTTCGCAGCCATATAATTTGCCTTTAAAACGCGCGATTTTCGCACATCCCTCTTGAGCAAAACGCATTGTCCATGTTCACACTGCTGTTCGTTGCCTTCCTGCTGACCGATATTGCCGTGCGCATGTGGCTGGCGTCACGCCAGATCCGCCATGTCGCCCGCAATCGCGACCAGGTGCCTGCGGAATTCTCCCATCGCATCGGGTTGTCCAGCCATCAGCGGGCGGCGGATTACACCGTGGCACGGGTTCGGCTGGGCATGCTCGAGCGCACCTATGACGCCCTGGTGCTGGTCGCGCTGACGCTATTGGGCGGCCTGCAGTTCATCGACCTGATGGTCAGCCAGCTTACCAGCAACGACTTCGTGCGGCAGATGCTGCTGCTGGTGGTGGTTGCGCTGCTGCTGGGCCTGCTGGGTCTGCCGTTCACGCTTTGGCGGCAGTTCAAGCTGGAAGCGCGCTTTGGCTTTAACCGCATGACGCCTGGGTTGTTTGTGGCCGACGCCGCCAAGGGCCTGATGGTCGCGGCGGTGCTGGGTCTGCCGCTGGTAGCGGCGGTGCTGTGGCTGATGGGCAGCGCCGGCGCCTATTGGTGGGTATGGGCGTGGGCCCTGTGGTCGGTGTTCAATCTGGCCCTGTGGATCATCTACCCGATGTTCATCGCTCCGCTCTTCAATAAGTTCACACCGCTGTCAGACTCGGAACTGACTGCCCGCATCCAAGGTCTGGCGCAGCGCTGCGGCTTTGCCTTGAATGGCCTGTTCGTGATGGACGGCTCGCGCCGCTCGGCCCACGGCAACGCCTATTTCACGGGCTTCGGAAAATCCCGCCGCATCGTGTTCTTCGACACCCTGCTGGCCCGCCTTAACGCCGACGAAATCGAGGCCGTGCTGGCGCACGAGCTGGGGCATTTCGCCAAACGCCACATCATCAAGCGCGTGATCTTCAGCTTTGCCGCCGCGCTGGTGTTCTTTGGGATCCTGGGCTGGATTGCCCAGCAGCCGTGGTTCTATGTGAGCCTGGGCGTGATGCCGCAATTGGGCGGCCGCAACGACGCCATGGCCCTGTTGCTGTTCTTCCTGGTCATTCCTGTATTCACCTTCATGCTGACACCCTTGGCCAGCTGGTATTCGCGCCGCGACGAATTCGAAGCGGATCGCTATGCCGCCGAACAGAGCTCGCCCGACCACCTGGTCTCGGCGCTGGTCAAGCTGTTCGACGACAACGCTGCAACCCTGACACCCGACCCTGTGCATTCCGCCTTTTACGACAGTCACCCTCCTGCCGCCGTGCGCATCCGCCACCTGATGGCGGCCACCGCATGAGCGCGCCGATGGAAGGCCGCATCATCGCCGCGCATGGCCGCCACTACACCGTGGAACTGGCCGATGGCGCCCTGCGCAAGTGCTTCCCCCGTGGCAAGAAGACCGGCGCCGCGGTAGGCGACCGGGTCAAGATCACGCCGCAAGGCAAGGACGAAGGCGCCATCGACGCCATTCTGCCGCGCAGCAACCTGCTCTATCGTTCCGACGAAATGCGGTCCAAGCAGTTTGCGTCCAATGTCGACCAGCTGCTGATCGTCGTGGCTGTCCGGCCCACGTTTTCGGACGACCTTACCGGCCGCGCACTGGCAGGCGCATGGAGCGCCGGCATCGCGCCGCTCATCGTCCTGAACAAGACCGACCTGACCGACGAGCTGCCGGCCGCTCGCGCACGGCTTGCGCCCATTGCGGCGCTGGGCGTGGACATCATCGAACTGAGCGCACTCGAACCCGAGAACGTCCACACGCTGCTCGCGCCGCGCCTGGCCGGCCGCACGAACCTGCTGCTGGGCCAGAGCGGCATGGGCAAGTCCACGCTGCTCAACGCGCTGGTGCCGGACGCCGCCGCGGCGACACGCGAGCACTCCACCGCGCTGGACATGGGCAAGCACACCACGACCAGCACTCGGCTCTATCATCTGCCGGCGCCGGGCGGCGACCTGATCGACTCGCCCGGATTCCAGGCCTTCGGGCTGCATCACCTGACGCGGGACGACATCATCCGCGGGTTTCCGGAGTTCACGCAGCCCATCGAAGCATGCCGCTTCTACAACTGCACCCACCGCCACGAACCCGGCTGCGGGGTGGTGGCGGCACTGCGGGACGGCAAGATCGATGCGGCGCGGTACGCGCTGTACGAGCGCATCCTCGAGGAAAACCTGGCGGGCCAGCAGCGCTACTGACGGGTGACGCTGTCCCATTGAAAACGGCCCCGATCGGGGCCGTTAGCTTATGCGGGGCTGTTTGTTATCCAGACCGTTCGCCTAGATCGGACCGCAAGGCCGTCTGTTCCCAGGCGGATCAGCGCGGCGCGAACCCGTGGCGCAGCAGGTGATAGAGATTGCGCAGCATGCCCGCGGTGGCGCCCCAGATGAAGTGCTTGCCGTACGGCATGCCGTAATACTGACGCACCCGTCCGTCATCGAGCCGGGCTTCGTACAGACGATGATTGGCCGGATCCATCAGGAACGACAGCGGCACCTCGAACACCTCGGCCACTTCGAACGCGTCGGGCGCCAGTTCGAAACCGGGCCGCACCAGCGACACCACGGGAATGATCGAAAAGCCGGTGGCCGTCAGGTACGGCGGCATGCTGCCCAGCACTTCCACATAATTGGCCGGCAGGCCCGTTTCCTCTTGCGCTTCGCGCAGCGCCGCGGCCTCGGGGTTGGCGTCGCTGGTCTCGATGCGCCCGCCGGGAAAGCTGATCTGGCCCGCGTGATCGTGCAGATGCGCGGCACGCTGCGTCAGCATGATGTTCACGCCTTCATCGCGCGTCACCAGCGGGATCAGCACGGCCGCCGGCACGGGTGTGCCCTCGCGGCCGGGATAGCGAAGATCGTTGTCGCGCGACAGCTCAAGCGTCCAGGTGGACGGCTGGCTCAGCGTGCCGCGCAGGGAATCCGGCGTCAGCAGGCGGGTAGGCACGGGCGGCAGCGATTCGTTGGCCACCACCCACGGTTGCGTCGCCGGATCGAATCCGGGACGCGCCAGCGGCCGTCGGGGCCGCGCGGAGGACGAGGTATCAGACATACGCTTGGAAATAAGAAAAAAGGCACCCTCGCAGGTGCCTTTTTAACCCGGAAAACCGTGCCGGACGGAAACGCGGATTGGCGTGAACGTCCGACACTGTCAGGGCCGTGTACCGATAAGCGATCAAGCCGCGGAGGCTTGCTTGCTGACCAGCTTTTCCTTGATGCGAGCCGACTTGCCCGAGCGCGAGCGCAGGTAGTACAGCTTGGCGCGGCGCACGTCACCGCGGCGCTTCACTTCGATGCTGGCGATTTGCGGCGAGTACAGCTGGAACGTACGTTCCACGGCTTCACCCGACGAAATCTTGCGCACGGTGAACGCGGAGTTCAGGCCGCGATTGCGCTTGGCGATAACAACGCCTTCGAAAGCCTGCACGCGCTTGCGGGTGCCTTCAACGACGTTGACGCTCACGATGACGGTGTCACCAGGAGCAAATTCAGGCTTGGCTTGACCGCCGGTCAGACGGGCAATTTCTTCCTGTTCCAGGATAGCGATGAGGTTCATGTGAACTCCTAGATCATCATGTCTTTGCGGACTAAAACTATTTGCCGATCAATGTTGTGTGCATGGCGACGTTCTCAGCAGTTGTCCGCAGTTATCAGTAACGCGGATTCCCTTTGAGCTGGGCTTCGAGCCTGAGCTTTGAACCTGGGCTGTGTACCTATGTCGCGATGCTATGCCGCAAGCAGAGGATGAGATTTGGCAAACCAATGATTCTACACCAAAAATTCCCCAGAGCCTCGGGTAACATGTGCGCCTTCAGCAAGGTTTGCGGTACCCTTCCAACTCCCTGTAACAAACACGTCATCTGACGCTGTTCCCTCATGTCGCACTCGTCCCTGATATTGGTCGTCCTGGCGGCAATGGCCCACGCCACGTGGAACCTCCTTGCCAAGCGCGCGGCCATGGTGGGCGCACCGTTCGTGTTTGCCTACGGGCTCTGCGCCTCGGTGCTGTATGCGCCGTGGGTGATCTGGGTGTTGATGCACGACGGCATGAACTGGACCTGGCCGGTTGTGGGCGCGATCCTGACGTCCAGCCTGTTGCATCTGGGCTACAGCCTGTGCCTCCAGCGAGGCTATCAGGTGGCTGACCTGTCCGTGGTGTACCCGATCGCCCGGGGCACTGGCCCCCTGCTTTCCACGACGGGCGCCTTCCTGCTGCTGGGCGAACCCGCCACCAGCACCGGCATCGTCGGCATGTTGTGCGTCGTGGCGGGGGTGCTGCTGATCGCCACCCAAGGACGGCTGGCCATCTTCAAGCAGGCGCAGGCATGGATCGGCGTGCGCTGGGGCGTGGTGATCGGCCTGTTCATCGCGGCCTATACGGTGGTGGACGCGTACGGCGTGAAAGTGCTGCTGATCAGTCCGGTGCTGTTCGATTGGTTTACCTGTGTCACCCGCACCGCCATGATGACCCCGCACATGCTGCGCCGCCCTACGCAATCGTGGGAATCGATGCGAGGACATTGGCACCTGGCGCTGGCCGTGGGGTTTTTGTCGCCGCTGGGGTACATCCTGGTGCTGTATGCGTTGCGCAACGGCGCGCCGCTAAGCCTGGTGGCGCCTGCCCGGGAAATGTCCATGATGCTCGGCACCCTGGCCGGCATGTTCCTGCTGCGGGAAAAAGTGGGCGTGGGCCGTCTGGCCGGTTGCGTGTCCATTCTGGCGGGCGTGATCCTGCTGGGATCGAGCTGAACCCCGCGCCGCGGCCATCAGAAGCCGCCGGCCACGCCCAACCACATCAGGCCGGGGATCATCGCGCCCCAGGCCAACACCAGCACCACGTCCGTGATCATGGCTTTCATCGTGAGCTGGTTTGCCACCGGCTGCGCCTTGGCGTCTCCGATGCTGTGATCACGCGCCACCGCAGCGGCAGACGCCGCCGGGGAGACGGCGGATGCGCCCGCAACGGGGAGCGCCGCGAGGGAGCCGGCCGCAGGGACGTCAGCCCCCGGTGCGCCGGCTACCGTTGCGCCAGCGTCGGGCACACCACCGCCCACTGCTACGCCAGCCACCCGGGCGCCGCCCGACACTTCCTCGGGCGTGGGCGCCGGCGGGAACGGCCAGCGGGCTGGCATGCGTGTGGCCCGCGCGGGCTGGCCGGACATCGTGCCGTTCCAGGGCATGGCCATGCCTGCCAGGCGGGCGCAGAAGGCCCGAGCGCGGCTGGCGCCGCGGCGCAGCGGATTCAGGGAAACGACGAGCTCATCCGGCAGGACGGAAAAATCAGCGGTGTTCATGGGAACTCCTTGGATAAACGTTCCAGCGCCGGGGCGATTCGCCCTGGCATGCACCCGAGGCAACTGCGGCCTGCGGTCAATCGAACAAAGACAATTGGCCAGCCGCCATGGCGCGCAACTGGCGCGCACCGCGCCCGTATGCGCCGCTGACCGCAGGCAAACCACCAGGAAAAGGGACCCCTGAAGACGCTTTCGCATCAACCGGGGATTGAAAATCGGTAGCGGCGGTGCCGGAGCTGACCGCATTGCCCGTAGCCTCGCCACCGGGCGCCGCGCCATCGAACAGGGATGCCGACGCGCCGGGACCCGCAGGCGGTACAAACCGGCTGCAATCGAGTGACAGGCGCGTACGGTTAAGCCCCAGCTTGCGCGTGGCAACCGTAAAGCGCTGGCGCAGCAGGTCGGCCCAGATGCCCGTGCCGCGCATGCGCGACCCGAAGTTGGGATCGTTGCGGCGGCCGTTGCGCAGGTCTTCGATGCGGTGCAGGACGCGTTGCGCGCGGTCCGGGTAATGAGCGTTGAGCCAGTCCTCGAACAGGGTCTTGACCTCCCAGGGCAGGCGCAGGACCGTGTAACTGGCGTAATGGGCGCCAGCCGCCTTGGCCTCTTGGAGGATGTGCTCCATGGACTCGTCGTTGATGAACGGGATGACCGGCGCCACCAGCACGCCCACCGGCACGCCGGCGTCGGTCAGGCTGCGCACCGCTTCCAGGCGGCGCCACGGCGCAGCGGCGCGGGGTTCGAGCGTGCGGGCCATGCCGGCGTCCAGCGTGGTGATGCTGATGTAGACCACCACGAGGTTCTGCTGCGCCAGGGCTGCCAGCAAGTCCAGGTCGCGGGCGACCAGCGCGTTCTTGGTGACGATGGTGACCGGATGGCGGGTTTCGAGCGCGAGTTCGAGCATGCCGCGCGTGAGGCGCCAGTCGCGCTCGATGGGCTGATAGGCGTCGGTGGCCGAGCCGATATTGATGGGCGACGGCTTGTAGCCGGGACGGGCAAGTTCCGCGCGCAGGGCTTCCACGGCATTGGCCTTGGCGACCAGGCGCGTTTCGAAATCCAGCCCCGGCGAATAGCCCAGGTAGGAATGCGTGGGCCGGGCATAGCAGTACACGCAACCGTGCTCGCACCCGCGGTACGGGTTGGCGGCAACGTCAAAAGGGATATCCGGCGAATCGTTGCGCGACAGGATCTTGCGCGCCTCTTCCGCCGTGACCGTGGTCTTGGGTGCGGGCGGCGCGGAGCGCGTGTCGGGCAGGATGGGAATGACGGTGGCGCTGCCAGCGGGGCCTGCAGTCTGCGAGATTGAGGCGTCGGAGGCTGAACCGTCAAAGGCTGAATCGGGGACGGACTCAACAAAGTCGGCAGGCAGGCCGGAAGCTGACCAGCCGTCGTCGACCTGCACGCGGTCATCGCGCTGAAAGCGATGCCGAACATTAGTAACCGCACCCCGACCGCGCAAGGCGGCGGGGGCGGCAGCCGGGGACCCAGAACCGGCGGGAAAAGAATGATCGGTGCGTGCCATAAAAACTACTGTACAAAAACACAGTGGTTTTGACAAGCACCAAAAGCCTTTTCGTAAGACAGCCCAACTTTACCGCAAGAAGAAGACATCGTCTGAACAATTCGATTTCATCTTGCGAGATGGCCCGGAAACCCGCACCAGCATTGGGTTTGGACGAAAAACAACATAGAAAAACGAGCCCCAGGGCCCGTTTTTTCACCTGTCTTGCGGTTTACCGCAGCATCCCCGCCGCAGCGGTCTGATGCGTGGTTTCGTCGATCAAAATGAACGCGCCGGTCGCCGCCACATCGTCATAACGATCAACCGCCAACGACTCGCGAGTCGTCAGCGTGACGCGGCCGATGTCGTTCATGCGCAGCGTGCCTTCGGTGTTCTCGACCTCCTGCAGTTCATGAATATCCCGATGCGATAACACGGCACGCACCTTCGCCGACGTAAGCCGCGTGCCCGACTTCAGCAGATATTTGCGCGCGGGATTCAACGCCTGCGCATCCAGCCAGCACAGCTCGGCTTCGAACTCGCGCGACACCTGCGCCGGCGCGGCGGTGTGCACGATCACGTCGCCGCGCGACACGTCGACATCGCGGTCCAGCACCAACGTGATCGAATCGCCGGCCACAGCTTCATCGAGCGCACGATCAAAGGCGCGCACCTCCTGCACCACCGCCGTCACGCCCGACGGCTGCACCGTCACTTCGTCGCCGGGGCGCAGCACGCCACTGGCAACGCGGCCGGCATAGCCGCGAAAATCGTCCGCGCGATCGCCGCCATGGCGCGACACCCATTGCACCGGAAAGCGCAGCGGCAAGGTGCGGCCGTCGCCCGACAGGTCCAGCGATTCCAGCAGCGCAAGCAGCGGCTGCCCTTCGTACCAGGGCGTCTTGCCGGACAGCGTGACGACGTTGTCGCCGCTCAGCGCCGACAACGGCAACGCGTCGAAGTGGGGAATGCCCAGCTTGACCGCCAGGTCCGCATAGGCGTCGCGGATGCGTTCGAACACCGCGCGGTCCCAATCCACCAGGTCCATCTTGTTCACCGCGACCACGATGTGGCGGATGCCCAAGAGGCGCGCGATGGTGCTGTGCCGCTTGGTCTGCGGCAGCAGCTTGCCGTCGGCGGCGCGAGTCGCGTCGATCAGGATGACGGCGACGTCCGCGGTGGACGCGCCGGTCACCATGTTGCGCGTGTACTGCTCGTGGCCCGGCGCGTCGGCAATGATGAACTTGCGCGAAGGCGTCGAGAAGTAGCGGTAGGCGACGTCGATGGTGATGCCCTGCTCCCGCTCGGCTTCCAGGCCGTCGGTCAAGAGCGAAAAGTCGATGCCGTCGCCCGCCACGCGCTTGTGCTTGGCGCGTGAAATCGCGTCCAGCTGGTCGGCGAAGACGCCCTTGCTGTCATACAGCAGGCGGCCGATCAGCGTGGATTTGCCATCGTCGACGGAGCCGGCCGTGATCAGGCGCAGCACGCCGGTGTCGGCGCCGGAAAGAAAGGAATCGTTCAGTGCGTTCATGTAGTTCCCCAGACGCCGGCATGCGCCGACGCGTCATCTCATTCAGAAATAGCCTTCCTTCTTGCGGCGCTCCATCGAGGCCTCGGAAGTCTGGTCGTCCATGCGCGTGGCGCCGCGCTCCGTGATGTCCGTCACGGCGGTCTCGGCGATGATGGCCATGGTGTCGGTGGCGTCGGAGGCAACCGGGCACGTGCACGAGATATCGCCCACGGTGCGGAACCGGACGGACAGGCGTTCGACCTGTTCGCCGTCGGCCGGCGGCGTCAGGCGGGTGACCGGCACCAAGAGGCCCTTGCGGCGCACCACCTCGCGCTCATGCGCAAAATAGATCGGGGGCAGCGCCAGCTGTTCGCGCTGGATGTACTGCCAGACGTCCAGCTCGGTCCAATTCGAGATCGGGAAGACGCGCATGTTCTCGCCGCGATGCACGCGGGTGTTGAACAGGTTCCAGAGTTCGGGGCGCTGGGCCTTGGGATCCCACTGGCCGAACTCGTCGCGGAACGAAAAGATGCGTTCCTTGGCCCGAGCCTTTTCCTCATCGCGGCGCGCGCCGCCGATGCAGGCGTCAAACCCGAACTCCTCGATGGCTTCCAGCAGCGTCACCGCCTGCGCCGCGTTGCGCGAATCGGTCTCGCGGCGCAGCACAACGCTGCCGCGCCTGATCGAGTCTTCAACGCTGCGCACGATCAGGGTTTCGCCCAGCTCGGCCGCGCGGGCGTCGCGAAAGGCGATCACCTCGTCGAAGTTGTGGGCGGTGTCGATGTGCATCAGCGGAAACGGAAAGCGCCCCGGCCGGAAGGCCTTTTCGGCCAGGCGCAGCAGCACCACGGAGTCCTTGCCGCCCGAAAAGAGCAGGACAGGCTTTTCACATTCGGCGGCGACTTCGCGCAGGATGAAGATCGCTTCCGATTCCAGCCAATCCAGGTGGCTGCGTTGGATCACGGCAGACATAGGTATTCCCCTAAAACAATTTTGAAATGGTGATGACCCGGTTGCCCGCGTGCAGGCCGCATTCCTTCGAGTCGGACGACTCCCACCACCAGCGCCCTGCCCTCAGGTCTTCGCCGGGGCGGATCGCGCGCGTACAGGGTTCGCAACCGATGGACGGGTAGCCCTGGTCGTGCAGCGGGTTGTAGGGAATGCCGAGCGCGCGGATGGCGGACCAGATCTCGTCCTCGCTCCACTCGGCCAGCGGGTTGAACTTGTAGAGGCCGAAGGTCGCATCGTCCTCTTCCAGCTGCAGCTCGCCGCGCGTCGTGGACTGCGCGCGCCGCTGCCCGGTGATCCAGGCGCCGCGGCCGGACAGCGCACGCTTGAGCGGCTCGACCTTGCGAATCTGGCAACAGGCCTTGCGCAGGTCGACGCTTTCGTAAAAGGCATACGCGCCATGCGCCGCGACGTGTTCGTCGACCGCCGCCTGAACGGGCCGGTACACGGTGACTTCACGGCCGTAGCGCTGACGCACGGCGTCCAGCACGCCCAACGTCTCGGCGTGCAGCCGGCCCGTGTCCAGCGTGAAGACTTCCAGGTCCAGGCCCGAGTCGTAGATGGCATGGGTCAGCACCAAGTCTTCGGCCGCCAGCGACGACGCCAGCGCGGCATCCGGATAACGGCGCTGGATGTCCGCCAGACGCGCCGTCAGATCGCGCCAGCGCGCAGCCAGCGCCGGGGCCAGTTCAACGGAGGTATCGGTCGTCGTCATGGTTGCACCGCGAAGATGCGCGCCCGGCGGGGACGCGCGAGCAGGATCTCGCCGTCCCGCAGGTTGAGCTCCTGGTACAGCGACTCGGGCACCTCGGCCTCGATGATCGCGTCCGTATCCTGGCGCGCCAGTTCCAGATACGCGCTGGGACCGGCCAGATAGGCGTGCGACAGGCGCACCGGGATGCCTTCGGCACCGGCGCGATAACGCTCGACCTCGAATTCGTGCGGCCGTACATAGGCCGTGGCGCGCTGCGCGTCGGCCTGCGCCAGTTCCGGCGCGGGCAGCGACAGGCCGGCGCCTTGGAACACGCCGCGCGTGGCGGTGCCCTGAAGCTGGTTCACGTCGCCCAGGAAGCCGTAGACGAATGGCGTGGCCGGCCCTTCCCAGACCTCGCGGGGCGTGCCCACCTGTTCAATGCGGCCGGCGTTCATCAGCACCACGCGGTCCGAGACCTCCAGCGCCTCTTCCTGGTCGTGCGTGACGAACACGCTGGCCACGTGCAGTTCATCGTGCAGCCGCCGCAGCCAGCGGCGCAGTTCCTTGCGGACCTTGGCGTCCAGGGCGCCAAAGGGCTCGTCCAGCAGCAGCACGCGCGGCTCGACCGCCAGCGCGCGCGCCAGGGCGATGCGCTGGCGCTGCCCGCCGGACAACTGCGCCGGATAGCGGTCGGCCAGCCAGTCCAGTTGCACCAGGCCCAGCAGATCGTGCACCTTGCGCTTGATCTGGTCCTCGGACGGGCGCTGCGAGCGATGCTTCACGCGCAGCCCGAACGCCACGTTCTCGAACACCGTCATGTGCTTGAACAGCGCGTAGTGCTGGAACACGAATCCGACCTGGCGCTGGCGCACGTCAACAGCCGTGGCGTCCTCGCCGGCGAACAGCACGCTGCCCGAATCGGCAGATTCCAGCCCGGCGATGATGCGCAGCAGCGTCGTCTTGCCGCAGCCCGACGGTCCCAGCAGCGCCACCAGTTCGCCGGTCTCGATGTGCAGCGACACGTCGTTCAGCGCGCGGAACTGACCGAACCGCTTGGATAGATTGCGTACTTCGATACTCATGCCTGTCTCCTTGCCCGGGCGGTCGCGTCAGGCGACCGCCGGCTTGATGGCCACCGCGGCGCCGGGGTACTCCACCGGCTGGTCCGCGCCCTGCTGAAGGCGCGCGTTGCGCCACTCGACCACGTTCTTTGCCACCAGCGTCACCAGCGCCAGCAGCGCGAGCAGCGAGGCGACGGCAAACGCCGCGGAATACTGATATTCGTTGTAGAGAATCTCGACGTGCAGCGTCATCGTGTTGGTCAGCCCGCGGATCTGGCCCGACACGACCGACACCGCGCCGAACTCGCCCATGGCCCGTGCATTGCACAGGATCGCGCCGTACAACAAACCCCACTTGATGTTCGGCAGCGTCACGCGCCAGAAGATCTGCCAGCCGCTCGCGCCCAGCGTCAGCGCGGCCTGCTCTTCCTCGCTGCCCTGCGCCTGCATCAGCGGGATCAGCTCGCGCGCCACAAAGGGAAACGTCACGAACAACGTCGCCAGGATGATGCCGGGCACCGCGTAGACGATCTTGATGTCGTGCGCCTGCAGCCATTCGCCAAACCAGCCCTGCGAGCCGAACAGCAGCACGAACACCAGGCCCGCGACCACCGGCGACACTGAGAACGGCAGGTCGATGAGCGTGATGAGGAACTGTTTGCCCCGGAACTGGAACTTGGTAATGGCCCACGCGGCGGCCACGCCGAACACCAGGTTCACCGGCAAGGCGATGGCCGCGACCAGCAGCGTCAGCCGGATCGCCGCCAGGGCGTCGGGCTCGACGATGGCGTCCAGGTACAGCGCCCATCCCTTCCTGAAGGCCTCGGCGAACACGGCCGCCAGCGGCACCAGCAGAAACAGCGCCAGAAATCCCAGCGCGATGAACAGCAGAATGCCGCGCACCCAGCGCGGCTCGGTCAGGTGAGCGGGACGATCCGGTGCGCTCATGACTGCCTCCCCAGGCCGCGGCGCGCCTGCCAGCCCTGCAACAGGTTGATGATGAGGAGCAGCACGAACGACAGCACCAGCATCACGGTCGCGATGGCGGCCGCGCCGGCGTAGTCGAACTGCTCCAGCTTGGAAATGATCAGCAGCGGCGTGATCTCGGACACCATCGGCATGTTGCCGGCGATGAACACCACGGAGCCGTATTCGCCCACCGCGCGCGCGAACGCCAGCGCAAAGCCCGTCATCAGGGCCGGCATGATCGTCGGCAGCAGCACGCGCCGGAAGGTCTGCCAGCGGTCCGCGCCCAGGCTGGCGGCCGCTTCCTCGATCTCGCGCTCCACGTCTTCCAGCACCGGCTGCACCGTGCGCACGACGAACGGCACGCCGATGAAGATGAGCGCAATGACGATGCCCAGCGGCGTGAACGCCACCTTCAGGCCGAACCATTCGGACAGCGGACCGCCCAGCCAGCCCTTCTGCGAATACAGCGCAGTCAGCGCGATGCCCGCCACCGCCGTCGGCAGCGCGAATGGCAGGTCGACCAGCGCATCCAGGATCTTCTTTCCCGGAAAGCGATAGCGCACCAGCACCCACGCGACGACCGTGCCGAACACCAGGTTCACCAGCGCCGCGATGAGCGAGGCGCCGAAGGTCAGCTGGTACGAGGCCATCACGCGGGGCGCGGTCACCGCGTCCCAAAAGCCCTGCCATCCCAGCCCCGCGCTCTTGATGGGCAAGGCGGCCAGCGGGATCAGCACGAGCACGCTGAGATACAGCACCGCGTAGCCCATGGAAATACCGAATCCGGGCAGCACGCCCGGGCTGTTGCGCCGAACGGCAAAAGGCGCTTGCGCGCCGTTTGCCGCCGGGTTCGAGGCTGAAGTCATGGCCGTCGTCCGAACGTTATGCAGTTACTTCTTCTGCGGCTGGTAGATCTGGTCGAAGGTGCCGCCGTCGCTGAAGTGATCCTTCTGCGCCTTGCGCCAGCCGCCGAAGATCTTGTCGTCGATGGTGACGAGCTTGACCTTGGGGAACTTGGCCTCGTATTTGGCGGCGACCGTCTTGTCCAGCGGACGGTAGTAGTTCTTGGCGATGATCTCCTGCGCGGCCGGGGTGTACAGGAATTCCAGATAGGCCTGCGCGGCGGCGCGGGTGCCCTTCTTGTCCACGACCTTGTCGACGATGGCCACCGGCGGCTCGGCCAGGATGGACAGCGACGGCACCACGATGTCGAACTTGTCCGGCCCCAGTTCCTCCTGCGCCAGGAAGGCCTCGTTTTCCCAGGCAAGCAGCACGTCGCCCACGCCGCGCTCCACGAACGTCGTGGTGGCGCCGCGCGCGCCGGTATCCAGCACCGGCACGTGCTTGAGCAGGTCGCCGACGAAGGCGCGCGCCTTGTCTTCGCTGCCGCCGTTCTTTTCCAGCGCGTAGGCCCAGGCCGCCAGGTAGTTCCAGCGGGCGCCGCCCGAGGTCTTGGGATTGGGCGTGATGACCTGCACGCCGTCCTTGAGCAGGTCGTCCCAGTCCTTGATCTGCTTGGGGTTGCCCTTGCGCACCAGAAACACGATGGTGGACGTATACGGCGAGCTGTTCTGCGGCAGGCGGGCTTGCCAGTTCTCAGGCAAGAGGCCGCGGTCGGCGATGGCGTCGATGTCGTAGGCCAGCGCCAGCGTCACGACGTCGGCTTCCAGCCCGTCGATCACCGAGCGCGCCTGGCGGCCGGAACCGCCGTGCGACTGGCGGATCGTCAGATCGACGTTCGCCTTCTCCTTGTACTGCTTGATGAAGGCGTCATCGATCGCGCGGTAGAGTTCGCGCGTCGGATCGTAAGAAACGTTCAGCAGCGTCTGCTTCTGCTGCGCCTGCGCCGGCGCAATCGCGGCGAATGAAACCGTCACTGCGGCCAAGGCGGCCAACCAACCGGCTTTCCTGAAAGACATCCCTTGCTCCCTGTGATCTGCAATGTGGAGGCAAGTTTGCGTGTAGGCCGATCTGAACGGAACGAATCATTATTTGGTTGCTCATCGCCAAGAGGCATATAGGACAAGCATCCCAACAACGAAAAACCGTCGCGATCCTCTATGAAGATCGCGACGGTTCGGGCGGCGCGGGACCGCGTTCAAGCCGGGGGGGCAACCCCCCATTTTTCGAATTTACTTATTCGGTTGCGGCGTGATGCGCAGGTACGGACGCACGGCCTTGTAGCCCTTCGGGAATTTTTCCTTGATCACCGCTTCGTCCTGCAGGGACGGAACGATGATGACGTCGTCGCCGTCTTCCCAGTTGACCGGCGTGGCCACGCTGTGGCTGTCGGTCAGTTGCAGCGAATCGATGACGCGCAGGATTTCATTGAAATTGCGGCCCGTGCTGGCGGGATACGTGATGGTCAGACGAACCTTCTTGTTCGGATCGATGACAAACACCGAGCGCACGGTCGCCGTGGCGCTGGCATTCGGGTGGATCATGTCGTACAGCTCGGAAACCTTGCGGTCCTTGTCGGCGATGATCGGGAAGTTGACCGTCGTCGATTGCGTGTCGTTGATGTCTTCGATCCACTTGGCGTGCGAATCGGCACCATCGACCGACAGGGCCAGGACCTTCACATTGCGCTTGGCAAACTCGTCGGCCAGCTTGGCCGTGTAGCCCAGCTCGGTCGTGCAAACCGGCGTGAAATCGGCCGGATGCGAGAACAGCACCCCCCAGCTGTTGCCCAGATACTCGTGGAAGCGGATCTTGCCAGCCGAGGATTCCTGCTCGAAATCAGGGGCGATGTCGCCCAGGCGTAGTTGACTCATGGTGTCTCCTGTACGGGATTCAGTTGAAGGGGCCGGCTGACCGTCCGGCATGGACTGCAGCGGGCAATAGCGTTTCGCGGCGGAGGGTGCCGGGTGTGACGTCACCGCTTGTGAAACGATTCTTCCATCAAACCTTTAGGCTAGGAAATACGCAAGTCATATAACCTTATGCAATATTCGAAGCCGTCTCATCGGCTGACGCGGAGCGCCTCAACTCAGGTGATACGCCAGGGACACGATGATCGGTCCCAGCACCGGCAGCAGCACATTGGCGATGGCGTAGGTCACCGTGTAGCCCAGAAGCGGCACGGAGCTGCCGCTGGCCGTCAGGATGGCGCTGATGGCCGGTGTACTGACGTGCTGCCCGGCAATGGCGCCCACCAGAAGCGGCCCCTCGATCTTCAGCAGCTTGTGCCCCACCCACAGCGACAGGCACGCCGGTCCCAGCGACACCAGCAGGCCGATCAGCGGCAGCACCGCGCCGTGCTCGCGGATCAGCGACACCGCATCCGGCCCGGCCGACAAGCCCACGCACGCCACGAAGATCGCCAGACCCAGGTCCTTGAGCAGTTGCACCGCGTGGGCCGGCATGTGCCCGATCGACGGCCGCTTGGCATTGATCCAGCCGCAGACCAGACCGCTGACCAGCGCCCCGCCCCCGCTGCCCAGCGAGACCGGAATCCCCCACAGCCTTGCTCCCAGGCTGCCGATCATCAGCCCGGCCAGAATGCCGAACGCCAGAAAGACCAGGTCCGTCACGCCGCTGCGGCGCAGTTCGGATCCCAGCGCCGCGCCCGCCTCGGAAAGCTCGGGCTGCGCGCCCACCAGCGTGACCAGATCGCCAAACTGCACCACCGTCGCGGGCGTCAGGGGCAGCACATGGCCCGAGCGCGAGATGGATTGCAGGAACACGCCTCGCGCGCGCTGGGCGTTGGGCCGCAGGGCCAGCTCGCCCACCGTGTGGCCGTTCACGGTCTTCTTGCTGACGATGACCTGCAGCTCGCTCAATTGCAGATCATCCGCGTGCGCCTCGGGCAACTGGATTTCCGGGCCGATCACCGACCCGGCCCGCAACGCAAAGCGCCGCAGTCCCAGCACCACGACGATGTCGCCGGTCGCAAGCACATACTCGGGCGTGGCGTCGACCGCCTCGCCGTTGCGCAGGACGCGGCTGATGACGGTGCGCCCGCCCAGCAGGGCCTCGACGTCGCCCACCCGCTTGCCATCGACGTCCTTGACCACGTGGGCGCGTCCCACCAGGCGCGGCAGCGTCGGCAGGCTGGCCTCGTCGTTGTCGCCGGGCGCCGCGCCCAGCTTGGCCTCCAACGCCTTGGACGCCTCGCGCAGGTTGATGCGCAGCAGCGCGGGCGCCACCTGGCTGGTGAAGAACACGATGCTGATGAGGCCCACCAGATAGGTCAGCGTGTAGGCCGTGGCGATGTTGGCCTCCATGCGCTGCACTTCCGCGTCCGGCAGCCCCAGGTGCTTGAGCGCCTCGGCGGCGGTGCCCACCACGGCCGATTCGGTGGCTGCGCCCGCGGCCAGGCCTGCAGCGGTGCCGGCATCCAGCCCGAACAGCGGCACGGCTGCCAGCACGATCGTCAGCACCAGCACCGCCTCGATCAGCGGCAGGACCACATAGCGCAGGCTGGACCGGTTGAGATTCGCGAAGAACTGCGGGCCACCGGAGTAGCCCATCGCAAAGATGAACAGGGCAAACGCGACCTCCTTCAGGTCGCCGCGCATCTGGCAGCCCGTCTGGCCGATCAGCAGGGCGACGATAAGCGTGCCGCACACGCCGCCAAGCTGAATCGGCCCGACCTTCAGCTTGCCGATCAGGTATCCCAGACCCACCGTGACGAACAGCACCGCGATGGGAACGCTATTGAAAAACCCGACCGAACACGTCATGAGTTCACGCCGCCCTGTTGTTGCCTACTGTGCAATGGCCTGCGCTGCGGTTGGCCGCGCTGCAGTTGCCTGCTGCACGGTTGCCCGCCGCACAACTTCCTACTTCGCGGTCGCCTTCTTGGCCGACTTGGCTGCCGTGTCCGCTTTCTTTACGGCCTTCTTCACGGCCTTCTTGGCGGCGGTCTTGCCGGCTGCCGCGCGCTTTTTGGCGGCCGATGCCTTGACCGTCTGGCCCTTGCCCGCCGTCGGGCCGGAACGCACCAGCTCGGACGCCTTCCACGCTTCGACGTACTCGGTCGCGGATTCAACCATGTACTTGCCGATCTTGGCGTAGTCCGCATCGTCCAGGTTCGCCAGCGAGATGCGGATCGACCACGCCGGGCCGCCGAAACCGCCGCCATCCATCAGCACCACGCCCGATTTCTCCGCCAGGCGGAACAGGAAGTCCACCGGCTCGTAGTTGTCGATCATGTATTTGCAGAACGCGTCGCCGTACATGATCTTGGCCCAGACCATGAAGTCCAGTTCGACGTAGTACCAGCCGCGCATCGGATCTTCCGGCGGCATCGGGATGCCCAGCCCGCGCCACAACGCGTCGCGCCGGCTGCGCACGATCTGCATCGTCAGGTGTTTGTAGGCGTCCTTCAGGTCCAGCAAGTGCGAAAGCGCAAAAAAACCCATCTGCACCTGCTGCGGCAACGACAACCCTGCCGTGTGGTTCAGCGCCACCTCGCGGCTGTCGGCAACCAGGCGGTCGATGAACTTGAGCTTTTCGGGCTCCATCGTCATGGCGCCGTAACGCTTGTCCAGGCGTTTTTTCCAGGACGCGGGCAGCTCGGCAATGCGCCGGTCCATCGTGTTGTTCTCGTGCGTGGCGATGACGCCCAGACGCCAGCCCGTGCAGCCGAAATTCTTCGAGAACGAGTACACGCAGATGGTGTTCTGCGGCACCTCGGCCATCAGCGACCGGAAGTTCGGCACGAAGGTGCCGTACACGTCATCGGTCACCAGCACCAAATCGGGATTCTTGCGGATGATGCGCACGATCTGCTTCATCTCGGCGGGGCTGAACGCCACCGACGGCGGATTGCTGGGGTTCACCGTAACCGCCAGCTTGATCTTGGGATCCTCCAGCTTGGCGATTTCCGAGGCCGGATAGTGCCAATCGTGCGTGCCGTCGGCGCGCAGGCTGCTGGCGTTGATGCCAACGATCTTGAACTGGAAGCGCTCCAGGTGCGCGATCTCGATGTAGGGCGTGAACGTCGGCAGGAACAACGCGATGGTATCGCCCTGCTTCAAGAGGCCGTTGACCATCAGCGAATCGAAGATGTAGCACATGGCGGCTGTGCCGCCTTCCACCGGGAAGAGGTCGAATTTGCCCTTCGGCGGGCTGCCGTCGCACATTTCCTTGACCAGGTAGTCGTGGATGATCTGCTCGGTGTGCACCAGCGCGCGGGGCGGCACGGGATAGTGGTCGCCGATAATGCTGTCGGTCAGTTCATGGATCCACTCATCCGGATCGAACCCCTTGACCTTGACGCCGTATTCCAGCACCCCGACCAGAAAATCGTAGCCATCTTCGCCCTTGTGCTTGGAAAGAAACTTGCGCAGCCGGTCGGCGCACCCTTTCTTGGCAGGCATGCCCGCCAGAATGCCATCGTCGCGCACCCGGCGCGCCTCCTTCATGGCGAACCGGCCCATCAGGAAAAACGCGTCCCGCGGTTCGGTGGCGATCCAGTTGGGGTTGCCGCGCCCCGCGTTCAACATGGTGGCGGCGGCCGACTGTTGGTTGTCCTTGGCCAGCGTGATCAGGTAGTCCTTCAGTTCGAACGGGGACAGCTGCTCCAGGTCGCGTTGGTGGGAACGAGTGGTCTTCAGGGCCGAGGCCAGGCTGACGGTGACGGGCGCAGTGGAAGCCATTTGTGTACTCCTGGTGTGCGTTTTGACAGGCGCCATGAAGACGGGCGCCGTTATGATTGCCGCGCTTCTCTGTAGCACCCGCAAGCCGGAACTTGCGGGCAGTCCTGCTAAGCCATGAGCATGACGATGACAATGCCCCAGATGATGAGCAGGGTATTGCCGATGGCGTAAGGCACCGTGTAGCCAAGCGCCGGGACCTGGCTCTTGGCCGTCTCGGTGATCTGACCGATCGCTGCGGTGGTGGTCCGCGCCCCCGCGCACACGCCTAATGAGATGGCGGGGTGGAACTTGAAGACGTAGCGGGCAATGAGCACGCCCAGGATCATCGGGATGCTGGTGGCGATGACGCCCGCGATGAAGAGCTTTGCGCCCAGCTGCTGGAAGCCCTGCACGAAGCCCGGTCCCGACACAATGCCCACCACCGCGACGAATGCGGTCAGGCCCACCGATGTCAGGAACCAGTGCACCGGCTCCGGCACGCGCCCGAAGGTCGGATGCACGGACCGCAGGTAGCCGAAGATCAGCCCGGAGATCAGCGCGCCGCCGGATGTCGAGAGCGTTATAGGAATGCCGCCCACCGTCAGCACCAGCGTGCCGAACAGGCCGCCCAGCAGGATGCCGAAGCCCACGAACACCATGTCTGTCTGGTTCGTGGCGCGGTCCACATAGCCCAGCTTGCTGACCACCCGTTCGACGTCGCGCGTCGCGCCGAGGATGAAGAGGCGGTCGCCTCGGTCCAGTTTCAGGCCCCAGTTGACCGGCATCTCGTGGCCGCCGCGCACGACCTTGCGCAGGAACACGCCCCGGCCCAGTTGGCGCACGGTCTCGTTTTCGGCAAGCTCCTTGAGGGTCTTGCCGGCCACATTCTTGTTGGTCAGCACGACTTCGACGATCTCCGCCGGCAGATTGATGACGTCGCGGTCCTCGACCTCGGTGCCGATCAGGCCCGCCGCCTGCAGCACCAGCGCGTCATGGCGGCCCGTCACGCCCAGCACGTCGCCGGCCTGCAGCGCGGTGGTGGAGTCGGCGTCCATGACCTGGTCGCCGCGCCGGATGCGCTCGACAAAGACCCGGGCGTCCACGAACTTCGCTTCCAGTTCGCCCACCGTCTTGCCGACGTATTCCGTGTGGTCCAACCGGTAGGCCCGCGCGGTGAACTTGCGGTAGCCCGACAGCTCCATCGAATCGGCACCGCCGGACATCTTGGCCTCGTACTCCTTGCATTCCTTCACGATGTCCACGCGCATCAGCTTGGGACCGAGGGAAGCAAGCAGCCAGGCGCTGCCGACCGTGCCGAAGATGTAGCAGACCGCGTAGGCGACGGGAATGTTGTCGATCCACTGCTTCTTGGTCGCCGCGTCAACGGACAGCCCGTTGATCGTGTCGGTCGCCACGCCCATGACCGCCGAGATGGTCTGCGCACCGGACAGCAGCCCCGCGCCGGTCCCGGCATCAAAGCCGAATCCGATGGCGGTCACCCAGGTGACCAGCAGGCAGAGCACGCAGATGATGACGGCAAAAATGACCTGGGGCAGGCCATCGCTTTTCATGCCGCGGAAGAATTGTGGTCCCACGCCGTAGCCAAGACCAAAAAGAAAAAGCAGGAAGAACACCTGCTTCAGAATGGGAGCAATCGAGATATTGAGCTGGCCGACCAGGACGCCCACCAATAATGTCCCGGTCACTGCGCCCAGATTGAATCCGAAGATTTTCTTGGCCCCGATCCAATAACCCAGGCCCAGGGTCAAGAAAATCGCCAGCTCTGGGAACTTACGTAGCGTGTCAAAGAACCATTCCATCACGAATCTCCTTCGTTCTGTACAGGTCAAGCACAATCGCAAACAGTGAGTAGCGCGCGAAGTACCTTATCAGAGTCTTTCCGAAAATCAAAGATTTTCGAATTTTTGAAATATGTGAGCGGTGCTTCTACAAAAAAAACCGCGGACCCGAAGGCCCGCGGTTTTCATCGAAGCGGCTGTGGCTTACAGCGCGTTCGTCAGCTCGGGAACGACCGTGAACAGGTCGCCCACCAGGCCGTAATCGGCGACACCGAATATCGGCGCTTCGGCGTCCTTGTTGATCGCGACAATGACCTTCGAATCCTTCATGCCGGCCAAATGCTGGATGGCGCCCGAGATACCGACAGCCACGTACAACTGCGGCGCGACGATCTTGCCGGTCTGGCCAACCTGCCAGTCGTTCGGCGCGTAGCCGGCGTCGACGGCGGCGCGCGAAGCGCCCAGCGCGGCGCCCAGCTTGTCGGCCAGCGGATCCAGGATCTTGAAGTTCTCGGCGCTGCCCAGACCGCGGCCGCCCGACACCACGACACGCGCGCCGGCCAGTTCGGGACGATCGCTCTTGGCGACTTCGCGGCCCACGAACGTGGACAGACCCGAATCGGCCACGGCGGCAGCGTCTTCGACCGAGGCGGAACCGCCTTGGGCGGCGACGGCGTCAAAGCCGGTCGTGCGCACGGTGATGACCTTGACGGCGTCGGCCGATTGCACGGTGGCAATGGCGTTGCCGGCGTAGATCGGGCGCTGGAACGTATCGGCGGATTCGACACCGATGATGTCGGAGATCTGGGCCACGTCAAGCTTGGCCGCGACGCGCGGGGCCACGTTCTTGCCCGAGGCGGTGGCCGGGAACAGGATGTGGCTGTAGTTCGAGGCCACGGCCAGCACCTGCGCCGCGACGTTTTCGGCCAGGCCGTCCGCCAGATGCGGCGCATCGGCCAGCAGCACCTTTGCCACGCCGGCGGCCTGAGCGGCCTGGTCGGCCACGGCGCGCGCGTTGGCGCCAGCGACCAGCACGTGCACGTCGCCTCCGATCTTGGCGGCGGCGGCGATGGCGTTCAGGGTTGCGCCCTTGAGTTGGGCGTTATCGTGTTCGGCAATAACCAGCGTCGTCATGATCAGACCACCTTCGCTTCGTTCTTGAGTTTGTCCACCAGCGCCGCGACATCGGCAACCTTGATGCCGGCCTTGCGGGCGGGCGGCTCGCTGACCTTCAGCGTCTTCAGGCGGGGCGCGGGATCAACGCCCAGATCTTGCGGCGTGACGGTGTCCAACTGCTTTTTCTTGGCCTTCATGATGTTCGGCAGCGTGACGTAGCGCGGCTCGTTCAGGCGCAGGTCGGTGGTCACGATGGCGGGCAGCTTGAGCGACAGGGTTTCCAGGCCGCCGTCGACTTCGCGCGTCACGGTGACCTTGCCGTCGGCCAGTTCGACCTTGCTGGCGAACGTGGCTTGCGGCCAGTCAAGCAGCGCGGCGAGCATCTGGCCGGTTTGATTGGCGTCGTCGTCGATGGCCTGCTTGCCCAGGATCACGAGCTGGGGCTGTTCCTTGTCGACCAGCGCCTTGAGCAGCTTGGCGACGGCCAGCGGTTGCAGCTCGGCATCGGTCTGGACCAGCACGCCGCGATCGGCGCCGATGGCCATGGCGGTGCGCAGTGTCTCCTGGCATTGCGCAACGCCGCAAGAAACCGCCACGACTTCAGCGACCGCGCCCTTTTCCTTCAGGCGGGTGGCTTCCTCGACGGCGATTTCGTCAAAGGGGTTCATGGACATCTTCACATTGGCGATATCCACGCCGGTCTGATCAGACTTGACGCGCACCTTGACGTTGTAGTCAACGACGCGCTTGACAGGTACCAACACCTTCATCCCGCTGCCTCCAATTGGAAAATAATGACCCGGCTTTGCGCCGGGATCGCATTGCACAATTTTTTCCTGATTCTACAGCTTCGCCAGCGCCCGTATGTGCGCGACCACGCTGCGGCCCAAGGCCGACAAGTTGTAACCGCCTTCCAGCGTGCTCACGATCCGGCCCTCACAGTGGCGGTCAGCCACACCAACGAGCTGTTCGGTGATCCAGGCATAGTCCGATTCGACCAGTCCCATCTGCCCCATGTCGTCCTCGCGGTGGGCGTCAAAGCCCGCCGACACGAGGATCAGTTCCGGGCGGTGCGCCTCCAGCCGCGGCAGCCACGTGTCCGTGACGATGGTCCGGACCGCGGCGCCTGCCGTGTAGGCGGGCACGGGCACATTCAACATGTTCGCGGCCGGGTGATCCGCGCCGCTGTTGGGGAAGAACGGATGCTGAAAGAAGCTGCACATCAGCACCCGATCGTCGCCGGCGAAGACGTCTTCCGTGCCGTTGCCGTGATGGACGTCGAAATCGACGATCGCCACGCGCGTCAGGCCATGGAAATCCAGGGCGTGCCGCGCCGCGATGGCGACGTTATTGAAGAAGCAGAACCCCATCGCCTGCGAACGGCAGGCGTGATGCCCCGGGGGACGCACGGAGCAGAAGGCCGTGCGCGCCTCGCCGCCCAGCACGGCATCGACAGCTGCCACACCCGCGCCCGCCGCATGCAACGCGGCCTCGTAGGTGTGCGGATTCATGAGGGTGTCGGGATCGATAGGGTAATACCCTTGGTCCGGCGTATGTTTCTGCAAACTGTCCAGATACTGGACAGTGTGCACGCGCAAGAGGTCATGGCGCGACGCCTGCGGCGCCTGCCGGTCATCCAGATAGGGCATCAAACCGCTTGCGAGCAACTGATCGGAGATGGCGTCCAGCCTCTGTGGGCTTTCCGGATGCCAGCTTCCCATTTCATGCAAGCGGCATGCCGGGTGGGTAAGATACATGGTCTCCATAAGGAAGATTATGTTCATCTGTCGGCGAATACTGCAACTCGGCGCGCTTTCCGCCCTGCTGGCGGGGTGCTCCACCACCACTCCCACCGCAGCCCCCTCCTCCACGCTTGCTCCCCAAACCGCCCAGGCTTCAGGGACCGCACCCATCCGCATCGGGCCCAGCACGCCGACGCTTGGCCCCGACCTCGCGGACGACGCACCCGCCACGCTGACGCCGTCGGGCGCGCTGCGCCCCGAGGTCCGCACCTTCGTGGAAAACCTGGCCGCCGAACGGCAACTGCCGCTGGCGCCGATGGTGTCCGCACTGGAAAGCTCGCGCTACAACGCCACGGTGGCGCGGCTGATTGCCCCCTCCCCGCCAGGCAAGAAGGTCTGGCGCAGCTGGCTGACCTACCGGTCGCGCTTCGTCGAGCCTAAGCGCATCGCCTGGGGCGTCGAGTTCTACAACGAAAACCGCGACCTCCTGAACCAGGCCGCGCAACGGTTCGGCGTGCCCGCGCCCATCATTGCCTCCATCATCGGCGTCGAAACGCTATATGGCCGCAACATGGGCAACTTCCGCGTCCTGGACGCGCTGGCCACGCTGGCCTTTGACTACCCCGATCCCGCCAAGCCCGAGCGCGCCACCATGTTCCGCACCCAGTTGGCGGACTTCCTGACGCTGGTCATGAACGACAAGCTCGAGCTGGAAACGCAGGGTTCCTACGCCGGCGCCATCGGCATGCCGCAGTTCATGCCGACCAGCGTGATGCACTACGCCGTGGACGGCGACGGCAATGGTCATATCGACCTGACCAACAACACCCAGGACGCAATCATGTCCGTGGGCAGCTTCCTGGCGCAGCACGGCTGGCAGCGCGGCCTGCCGGTGTTCGCGCCGGTGGTGCTGCCCGCCGACCCCACCGCCCTGGTGGACGGCGGCTTGGAGCCCAAGCAAAGCTGGACGACGCTATCGGCGGCGGGCTCGCAGCTCAAGCCTGGCGCGACCGGCGACGGCTGGAGCACCCAGCCGCTAGGCGTGGTGGATCTGGTCGAGGAAATGCGCGGCACGGCGCAGTACCGCGTGGGCACGCCCAACTTCTTTGCGCTGACCAAGTACAACCGCAGCTATTTCTATGCGACGTCGGTGGCGGATCTGGCGACGGAGATCGAGGCCCGCGTGGCGCGCTGAGCGCCCTCCTGCGGACACCCTCACGCCAAAAACCAAACGCCCTGGCGGGTTCAACCGCCAGGGCGTTTTTCATTTGGGTGCAATATCGGCCGGACCGGCCGGGCAGCCCCGCTTTTCAGCCACGCGTATCAGTTGAAAACGCCTGTCGACAGGTAGCGATCGCCGCGGTCGCACACGATGAACACGATGGTCGCATCGCTGACGCGCTCGGCAACCCGCAGGGCCGCGACCAGAGCGCCGGCGGACGAGATCCCGCCGAAGATGCCTTCCTCGGCGGCCAGGCGCCGCGCCATGACTTCGGCCTCGGACTGCTGGATGGATTCGTAGGCATCCACGCGGCTGCGGTCGAAGATCTTGGGCAGGTAGGCCTCGGGCCACTTGCGGATGCCTGGAATCTGCGACCCTTCGGCCGGCTGCGCGCCCACCACCTGCACGGCGGGGTTGCGCGACTTGAGATAGGTCGACACGCCCATGATCGTACCCGTGGTGCCCATCGCGCTGACGAAGTGCGTGATGCGTCCCTCCGTCTGATTCCAGAGTTCCGGGCCCGTGGTTTCAATGTGCGCGCGCGGATTGTCGGGATTGGCGAACTGGTCCAGCACCACGCCCCGGCCGTCGGCCTGCATCTCGGTAGCCAGGTCGCGGGCGTATTCCATGCCGCCCTTGTCGGCCGGCGTCAGGATCAGTTCCGCGCCATAGGCCGCCATGGCTGCGCGCCGTTCGACGGACAGGTTGTCGGGCATGATCAGAATCATGCGGTAGCCCTTCATGGCGGCCGCCATGGCCAGCGCAATGCCAGTGTTGCCGCTGGTGGCCTCGATGAGGGTGTCGCCCGGCTTGATGTCGCCGCGCTCTTCCGCGCGCTGGATCATCGACAAGGCGGGGCGATCCTTCACGGATCCCGCCGGGTTGTTGCCTTCCAGCTTGGCCAGAATGACATTGCCGCGCGCGTCGCCCGCCGCCCCAGGAATGCGCTGCAGGCGCACCAGGGGCGTGTTGCCGACGGTCTGCTCGATAGTGGGGTAGGTAGTAGTCATGCGGTCGATCATAACTCCGCCCGGCGCCGCGCGGCCCCAAAGGCCGCGCACGCGCCATGGGCGCCCTGGTGGCGGGCTCAGGGCTTGGCGCGCGCCGGCACCGGGGTGCCGGTGGACGGCCTCGCCGAATTGGCCGTAGGCGCCTTGCCCGGCGCCGGCCGGCCGGCAGCCGCCGCGCCTGCCCCCCCGGCGGCTGCCATCGGCCTGGCCGCCGCGCCCGCCGCCCCTGCCGCGCCGATGGTCAGCCCCGCCGCCTGCAACGCCTGGGCCTTTTTCTGGCCGATGCCGCGCACGCGCTCGGTCAGATCCTCGAGCGATTCAAAACCGCCGCCGCGCTCGCGTTCGCGCACGATGATTTCGGCGGTGCGCGGGCCGATGCCCCGCACGCCTTCAAGCTGGGCCGCGGTGGCCTGGTTGATGTCGACCGCGTGGGCGGGCGGCGCCGCCACGCCCAGGCCGGCGGACAGCAGCAAGGCGCCAAGCGCTCGCCGCAGGGTTCGGTGGCCCTCGCGCGGGCATGCGGGCACGGCAGCCGGACGCGCGCGGCGCCACGGCGCCTGCGGCAGGTTCCGGGCTACGGTGGATTGGACGAAGGGATTCATGCGGCTCTCCTGACGGTTCCGGACGCGACGGTTGCCGCGCCCAGTTCCCATCATCGGAGCCGGCGCGCCCCTGCGCCCGGCCTGTGAACCTAAACATCCACCCCGGCAACTACGGGGCCAACCATGCGGACAAAAAAAACCACCGCATTGCGGTGGCTTTCCTGGTCGCGTTGCCTGCGGGACAGTTACTTCCGGGCGCGCCAGTAGCGCACGTATTCGGCCACGCCCGTCTGCACGTCGCGCATCGGCGCGGCAAAACCGGCTGCCCGAAGCTGCGTGACATCCGCCTGCGTGTAGCTCTGGTAGCGGCCCTTGAGGTCGTCCGGGAACGGAATGTAGCGGATCAGGTCCAGTTCGGCCAACTGGGCCAGCGTCAGTTCGGCCTCGCCCCGCTCGGCGCGCAGCGTGTTCACCACGGCAGCCGCCACGTCGTTGAACGGCTGCGCCTTGCCGGTGCCGCAATTGAAAATGCCGGATTGCTCGGGGTGATCCAGGAAATGCAGATTCACCGCCACCACGTCCTCGACAGAGATGAAGTCGCGGCTCTGGCCGCCGTCCACGTAGCCGTCCCAGCCTGCAAAGAGGCGCACGTGCCCGTGCTCGAGGAACTGGTTCATGTTGTGGAAGGCCACCGAGGCCATGCGGCCCTTGTGCTGCTCGTGCGGGCCGTACACATTGAAGTACCGCAGACCAACGACCTGCGCCGTCAGGCTGTCCATGCGCTTGCGCAGCACCTGGTCGAACAGCAGCTTGGAATAGCCGTAGACGTTCAGCGGGCCTTCGTTGTCGGGATGCTCGACGTAGGTCGTCGAGCCGCCGTACACAGCCGCGGAGGACGCATACAGGAACGGCACGCGGCGCGCCTGGCAGAACTCGAAGAGTTCAAGCGTGACGCGGTAGTTGTTGTCCAGCATGTAGCGGCCGTTGCGCTCAGTCGTGTCCGAGCACGCGCCCTGATGCAGCACCGCGCGGATTTCGGGCAGGCTGCCGTCCGCGACGCGGCGGCGGAAGTCGTCCTTGTCCATGTAGTCGGCGATCTTGCAGTCGACCAGATTGACGAATTTGTCGCCCTCGGTCAGGTCATCGACGGCAATGATGTCTTCGATGCCGCGGCGGTTGAGCCCGCGAACCAGGTTGCTGCCAATGAAGCCCGCGGCTCCGGTAACGACGATCATGAGGATTCTCCTGCCAATTCCGCGGCGGTGACGACGGACGTGCCCAGCTTGCCCACGGCAATGCCGCCGGCCTTGTTGGCCCAGCCCATGGCCTCGGCCCACGGCAGGCCGATGGCGCGCGTGACCGCCAGCGTGGCCAGCACGGTGTCGCCCGCGCCGGACACGTCGAACACTTCGTGCGCCTGCGCGTCGGTGTGATCGCGTCCCGCATCGGAAAACAAAGTCATGCCCTGCTCGGACCGCGTCACGAGCAAGGCTTCCAGGTCCAGATCGGCGCGCAGACGCTGCGCGCGATCGGTCAATTCGGCTTCGGAGGTCCAGCGGCCGACTGCCTGCTGCATTTCCGAGCGATTGGGCGTGACCAGCGTCGCGCCGCGATAGCGCGAATAGTCGTCGCCCTTGGGGTCCACCAGCACCGGGATGCCCGCATTGCGCGCCAGCGCAATCAGCGACTCGACCCGCGTCAGCACCCCTTTGGCATAGTCCGACAGCACGACGATGTCGTGGTTGGCCATGTGGCGCGCCAGGGCCGCGTCCACAGCGTCCAGCGATGCCTGCGAGGGATGCTGTTCGAAATCCACGCGCAGCAGCTGCTGCTGGCGGCCCAGCACGCGCATCTTCAGGGTGGTGTGCAGTTCGTTGTCGGCAATCAGGTCGCCCTGGATGCCGGCCTCGGTGGCCAGGCGCCGGACGCTGTCGCCGGCTTCGTCCTGGCCCAGCACGCCGACCAGCGTCACATGGCCGCCCAGGGCCGCGACGTTGCGCGCCACGTTGGCGGCGCCGCCCAGGCGGTCTTCGCGTCGCGCGACCCGCACGACCGGAACCGGCGCTTCGGGCGAGATACGTTCGACTTCACCGAACCAGTAGCGGTCCAGCATGACGTCGCCAACCACGAGCACGCGGCTACGCGAAATGGCTTCGGCGGGAAAAGAGTTCATTCAAGTTCTTCCAGACGGCGCGGCGCATAGGTTTCCCAGGCGTTGCAGCCGGGACATTGCCAGTAAAAGCGACGCGCTTGAAAACCGCAATTGCGGCATGCATAGCGATCGAGCCGTTGCGTGTGCTTGTGGATCAGGCTGCGCAACAGGGTCAGATCGGCGCCCGGCACCGGACCGTGATCGCCATCGCTGTCGCCGTTGGCGAGCTCGGCCTCCAGCAGGCGATCCAGGCCCAGCAGCGAAGGATGGCTGCGCAGCGCGCCGCGGGCAAAGGCCCACGCGGTCGCAGCGCCCTGCTGCACGCGCAATTCCCGGAACACTACATTGAAGAGGTCCAGGGACGCATGGCGGCCATACTGCTTTTGCAGGAAATCCAGGCCCGCGGCCGCCTGATTGGCATTGCGGTAGTTAGCCAGCAACTGCTCGCCCACCAGCCCGGCATATTCGGATGCGTCGGTCATGACGGATTCCAGATACAGCCGTTCGCGCTTCGGATCCTGTTCGATCAGCGCCAGGCGCGCGCGCAGCATGGCGGTGCGCACCTTGGCGCCCTTGCTGGAGGCAGCCTCGGTGGTCGACAGCGCGTGATCCGCCGCGTCCAGCGCCTTGTGCGCGGCCTCGACGTCGGCGGGCTTGGCCGCGAGCGCGGTCTGGGCCTGTTCGCAGTAGTAATGCACGATTTGCGGAACGGGCTCGTCGATCAGGCCCTGCAGGGTCTTCACGGCCTCGATCGCACGCGGCCAATCGTGTTCGGATTCATAAATGCGGATCAGCGAGCGCAGCGCGGGCAAGGCGTAGCGCGTGTCCTTGAGCTGTTCGAAACCGCTTTCGGCGCGGTCCAGCATCCCTGCCTTCAGGAAGTCCTGCGCCAGCTCGTGCTGCGCGTGTTCGCGTTCGGCCTGCGGCAGGTCGGAACGGTTCAAGAGGCTTTGGTGCACGCGAATGGCGCGCTCCATTTCGCCGCGCCGGCGAAAGAGGCTGCCCAAGGCAAAGTGCAGCTCCGTGGTTTCCGGGTCCAGCTTGGCGACTTCGACGAAAGCGTCGATGGCGCGGTCAGGCTCTTCGTTGAGCAGGAAGTTCAGTCCGCGGAAATACGAGTCTGGCAGGCTGCGGGTTTCGCGCAGCATCTGCCGGATATCGAAACGCGCGGCCAGCCAGCCCAGCGCGAACAGCACCGGGACGAATATCAACCACCAAGGTTCAAAATCCACTATTCGGACTCACGCGGTAATTCGGTGCAAAAAAAGCGGCGCGATGTCACAGCGGCGACATCGGAGCGACGGCTTCGGGGGGCACGACAGGCGTGGTGCCGTTGGCGGCAACCTGGATGCGATCCAGTTCGCGGCGCAGGCGGATGGCCTCGCGGCGGCGGCGCAGCGCGGCAGGCACGGTCAGCAGCAGGCCGAACAGCGCGCCGAGCACGAACACGACCAGCATGACGACGATCAGCGGGACATCCTGGACGACGTAGTCAGCGTAGAACTTCACGGCGACGGGGTCGGTGTTCTTCAAGGCGAACATCAACACCGCAACAAAGACGAGCAATCGCAGGGCCCAGACGAGATAGCGCATGGCGCATGCTCCAGATGATTCGAGACCGTCAATTGTAAGCGACGTCTTCATGACGAGAGAAAAAAAAGCCCCAGGCCGGAGCTTGGCCGGCTAACCCGAAGGCGGGGCGATCGCACAGAACCGGCGCCACAAAAACAAAGCCCCTTGATTTCTCAAGGGGCTTTGTTCGCGGTCCGATCTGCCCGAAGGCAGCCCTGCCTGGCCGACGCGTCAGTGCATGGCGTGCAAACCTGCCATGGAAGACGGCATCGACTCGCTCGATCCGGAGGATTGAGCGTCCTCGTCATTGCCGCCGACCAGGTCCACCCGTTCACGCAATTCCTTGCCCGCCTTGAAGTGCGGCACCTGTTTGCCAGGCACCAGCACCTGCTCGCCGGATTTGGGATTGCGACCGACACGGGGTGACCGTTGCGACAACGAAAAGCTGCCAAAACCGCGGATCTCGATGCGCTGACCCGAGGCCAGGGCCTGAGTCATTGCATCCAGCACGGTCTTGACCGCGTAATCGGTGTCGCGGGCGGCCAGCTGAGGATAGCGGGCCGCCAAGGCGGCGATCAGCTCCGACTTGGTCACGAATTAACCGTCGTTGCGCTGTTGGTCCAGCTTGGCCTTCAGCAGCGCGCCGAGGTTGGTGGTGCCGGACGAAGCGCTGGCATCAGACATGCGCTGGATCGTGTCGGCGGTTTCGGCGTTGTCACGGGCCTTGATCGACAGCTGGATCGAACGCGTCTTGCGGTCGATGTTGACGATCATGGCTTCGATGTTTTCGCCGGCGTTCAGCACGGTGGTGGCATCTTCGACGCGGCCCGAGGAGATCTCGGAAGCGCGCAGGTAGCCTTCAACGTCCACGGACAGCGTGACAACAGCGCCCTTGGCTTCGACGGACTTGATGGTGCCCGGAACAACGGCGCCCTTGTCAAACGTGGCGACGAAGTTGTTGAAGGGGTCGCCTTCCAGCTGCTTGATGCCCAGCGAGATGCGTTCCTTGTCGGTGTCGATGCCCAGAACCACGGCTTCGATTTCGTCACCCTTCTTGAAGTTGCGCACGGCTTCTTCACCAGCTTCCGCCCACGACAGGTCGGACAGGTGAACCAGGCCGTCGATGCCGCCGGGCAGGCCGACGAACACGCCGAAGTCGGTGATTGACTTGATGGCGCCGCGGACCTTGTCACCACGCTTGAAGTTCGTGGCGAACTCTTCCCACGGGTTCTGGCGGCACTGCTTCATGCCCAGCGAAATACGACGACGGTCTTCGTCGATTTCCAGGACCATGACTTCGACTTCTTCGCCCAGGGTCACAACCTTGCGCGGGTCGACGTTCTTGTTGGTCCAGTCCATTTCGGACACGTGGACCAGGCCTTCGATACCGGCTTCGACTTCAACAAACGCGCCGTAGTCGGTCAGGTTCGTGACCTTGCCGAACAGGCGGGTGCCTTGCGGGTAGCGGCGAGCCAGGCCCACCCACGGATCTTCGCCAAGCTGCTTGACGCCCAGGGAGACGCGGCTCTTTTCCTGGTCGAACTTGAGAACCTTGGCTTCGACTTCCTGACCCACTTGCAGGACTTCGGAGGGGTGACGCACACGGCGCCAGGCCATGTCGGTGATGTGCAGCAGGCCATCGATGCCGCCCAGGTCGACGAACGCGCCGTAGTCGGTGATGTTCTTGACCACGCCCTTGACCACGGCACCTTCGTGCAGGGTTTCGAGCAGCTTTTGACGCTCTTCGCCCATGCTGGCTTCCAGCACTTGGCGACGCGACAGCACAACGTTGTTGCGCTTGCGGTCGAGCTTGATGACCTTGAATTCGAGGGTCTTGCCTTCGTACGGGGTGGTGTCCTTGACCGGACGCAGGTCCACCAGCGAACCCGGCAGGAACGCGCGGATGCCGTTGGTCATGACGGTCAGGCCGCCCTTCACCTTGCCGGTGATGGTGCCGGTAACCAGTTCGCCGTTCTCCAGGGCCTTTTCCAGTTGCAGCCAGGCCGACAGGCGCTTGGCGCGGTCACGCGACAGGATGGTGTCGCCGTAGCCGTTTTCCAGGGAATCGATGGCCACCGAGACGAAATCGCCAGGTTGCACTTCGAGCTCGCCCTGGTCGTTCAGGAACTCTTCCAGGGGGATCAGCGCTTCGGACTTCAGGCCGGCGTTGACGACGACGAAATTGTGGTCGACGCGCACGACTTCGGCGCTGATGACCTCGCCGGACTTCATGTCCTGGCTCTTGAGGCTTTGTGCGAAAAGGTCGGCGAAGCTTTCGCCGCCGGTGGCGGTAGTGGAAACGGAAGACATGGGGTTGAAATCCATTGGGCCGAAATGGCCGTTAAGAACACACCGCAGCGGATTGCCCGCCACAGTGGAGTCAAAATACCTGCCGGCTGGCTGACCCTTGCGGGGTGGCCCGTGGGGGAGTCGCCTGGCTTGAGCAGGGCCTAATCAAAAAACTGCTTTAAAACTGCCTGGAGCTTCACTGGTTGGCGTTCTGCCAGAAATCCAGTATTGCCTGCACCGTTTCTGCGATCGTCAGATTGGACGAATCCAGCACGTGTGCATCTGCTGCGGGGGCCAGCGGCGCAGTGGCGCGCCCGGTGTCGCGCGCGTCACGCTCGCGCATATCCCGCAAAAGGTCGTCTAGATTAGCAGAAATTCCCTTTTCGATCAACTGCTTACGGCGCCTCTCCGCCCGGGCGACAACGTCGGCGACCAGGAACACCTTCAGGGACGCGTCCGGGAATACGACGGTGCCCATGTCGCGGCCGTCCGCGACCAGGCCGGGCGGCAGCCGGAAGGCGCGCTGGCGCTCCAGCAAGGCCTGCCGAACGCCAGGGAAAGCCGCCACGCGGGACGCGAAATTGCCCACTTCCTCGCGGCGGATGTCATGACCGGCATCCGCACCCTCAAGGTAGACATGGGGGCCGTCAAAACGCACATCCAGCGTCTCGGCCACGCGCGCCACGGCGGGCTCGTCCTCGGCGGCAACGCCGCGGTTGATGGCGGCCAGCGCGGTCAGCCGGTACAGCGCGCCGCTGTCCAGCACCGCCCAGCCCAGCGCCTTGGCGACGCGATGGGCAACGGTGCCCTTGCCAGACGCGGTGGGGCCGTCGATCGTGATGACCGGGGCCAGGGAAGCGGAGGTTGAAGCTGTCAAAGTCATGGATGCCATGCAGCGCTAGGCCGAAACCAGGCCGGCGTAGACGTCAAAGTAACCCGGGAACGTCTTGCTGACACATCCGGGATCAAGAATGCGGACCGCCGCCGGGCCGAATGCCGCCAGCGAAAAGCACATCGCCATGCGGTGGTCGTCCCAGGTGCCGATATGCGCATCGCGCCAGGCGTCCTGCGCCGGCGGCGTCACGCGCAGCCAATCGGGGCCGGACTCGACCTGCGCGCCCAGCTTTTCCAGCTCGGTCTGCATGGCATGAATGCGGTCCGTTTCCTTGACGCGCCAGCTGCCGATGTTGCGCAGCCGGCAAGGGCCGTCGGCATACAGGGCCAGGGCCGCAGCCGTCATCGCGGCGTCGGGGATCAGGTTGAAATCGGTGTCGAAGGCGCGGAGAAGCTCGCCGTCCGCAACCTGCACGCCCGACACTTCGATCCAATCCGGACCATAGGTGACCTTGGCGCCCATGTCGGCCAGGGTGCTGGCGAACCCCACGTCGCCCTGGATGCTGTCGGCGCCGACGCCGGTCACGCGCACGGGGCCGCCGCCAATGGCGCCCAGCGCGAGGAAATACGACGCCGTCGATGCATCCCCTTCCACCGCGATCTGCCCCGGGCTGCGATAAGCCGCGCCAGCGTCCACAACGAAACGGCTCCAGCCATCCCGCTGCACCAGCACGCCAAAGCGCGCCATCAGGTTGAGCGTGATCTCGATGTAGGGCTTGGAAATCAGCTCGCCCGCGACCTCGATGGTGACGGGCTTGCCGCTGCGCGCGGCCTGCAGCGGCGCGGCCAGCAGCAAGGCGGTCAGGAACTGGCTGGACACCGAACCCTGCACGCGGGTCACGGCGTTTTCAGCGATGTCGCCGCAGCCGATATGCAGCGGCGGATAGCCCGGCTGGCCCAGATAGTCGACGCGTGCGCCCAGCGCGTTCAAGGCGTCGACCAGATCGCCGATGGGGCGCTCGTGCATGCGCGGCACGCCCGACAGCCGGTAGTCGCCGCCCATGAGCGCCAGCGCCGCCGTCAACGGGCGGATCGCGGTGCCCGCATTGCCCATGAAGAGGTCGGCGCTTTCCACCGGGAAGCGGCGCACGCCCTGCACCGTGACACGCCCTGCTTCCAGGTCGGACACCTGCACGCCCAACTGGCGCAACGCGGCCAGCATCACGCGGGTGTCATCGGAGTCCAGCAGGCCGGTGATGACCGTCGTGCCTTCGGCAATGGCCGACAGCAGCAGCACGCGGTTGGAAATGCTCTTGGATCCGGGCAAGGCCATCGTGCCTTGCGCGCGCCGCACGCGCGGCAGATCGAGGTAAGGCAAAGCGCCCATTCAGCTACTCCTTGCGCCAGCCGCGGCGCGCACGCGCCGCCGTGTCCAGCAACGTCAGCAAAGCCTCGCCGTCGCCATCGGCGATGGCGCGTTCGGCACGGTCCAGCACGCCGCGCACGGCGGCCACTTCGGCCAGCATCGCGTCGCGGTTGGACAGAAAGATGTCGCGCCACATCTCGGGCGATCCGGCGGCGATCCGGGTGAAGTCGCGAAACCCGCTGCCCGCCAGTTCCAGCCGAGTCGGGGCGTCGGCGGCCGTGGCCACCTGTTCCATATACACCGACGACAGCAGGTGCGGAAGATGGCTGACCGATGCAAGCACGCGATCGTGCGCGGCGGCGTCCATGTCGATGACGTCAGCGCCGCAGGCTTGCCAGGCCCGGCGCACAAGCGCCAAGGCTGCTGCCCCGTTTTCAGGCACGGGCGTGAGGATGACCGTGCGTCCGCGGTAGAGGCCCGCATCCGCGGCCTCCGGCCCGGTGCGCTCGGCGCCCGCGATGGGATGGCCCGGCACAAACTGGCCAATGCGATCGCCCAGCGCAGCGCGCGCCGCTTCGACCACCTCGGCCTTCGTGCTGCCGCCGTCGGTCAGCACGGCGCCCGGCGAGAGGTGCGGCCGCATCTGCGACAGCACGTTCGTCAGGCCGCCGACCGGCGTGGCCAGCATGATGAGGTCCGCCTGGGCCGCCGCGGCTTCGGCCGTCACAGCCTCGTCGATGAGGCCCAGCGTGACGGCGCGTTCCAGCGACTGCGTATTACGCCCGACGCCCAGCACCTTGCCCACCTGCCCTGCCTGCCGCAAGGCTGCCGCAAATGAACCGCCGATCAAACCGACGCCAACCACGGCCAATACAGGAATCAGGGGGCCCGCGGCCCCCTGATCGGAAGAAGGTAACGCGTCGTTCATGCGGTCAGGATGGCGGTCAGGGCGTCGATGAATCGGGCGTTTTCGTGGGGCAGCCCGATGGACACGCGCAGCCACTCCGGCAGGCCGTCGCCCGCGACGGGACGCACGATGACGCCGCGCTTGAGGAGTTCAAGATTGATGCGCGGCGCGTCGCCCACGTGAACCAGCACGAAGTTGCCGTAGCTGGGCACGTAACGCAGATTCAGCTTATCGAACGCAGCGCAGAGCTGGGCCTTGCCCGCCTTGTTGGAGGCGTAGGCTTCTTCCAGGTAGGCAGCGTCGCCCAGCGCGGCGATGGCCGCGGCCTGGGCCAGCGTGTTGACGTTGAACGGCTGGCGCACGCGGTTGAGCAGGTCGGTCAGGCCGGGCTGCGCAACCGAGAAGCCCACGCGCAGGCCCGCCAGGCCGTACGCCTTGGAGAACGTGCGCGACACGATCAGGTTCGGATAACGGCGCGCCAGCGCGGTGCTGTCGAAGCGGAATTCCGGGTCCAGGTATTCGTTGTAGGCCTCGTCCAGCACGACCGTGACGCGGTCGCCGTGCGCGGCATGCACGCGTTCCAGAAACTCGGCGATCTTCTCGCCCGGCACGAAGGTGCCGGTGGGATTGTTCGGGTTGGCGATGAACACCAGACGCGTGTCGTCGGCGATCGCGTCGAACATTGCATCCAGGTCGTGGCCGTGGTCGACGGCCGGCACCACGATATGGCGCGCGCCGCGCGCCTGCGTGGCCAGGCGGTAGACCGCAAACGAGTGCTGCGCGTACACCGCCGAAGCGCCCGGCTCCAGCAGCGCCAGCGCGGCGATTTCCAGGATGTCGTTCGAGCCGTTGCCCAACGTGATCCAGTTCATCGGCACGCCATAGCGTTCGGCAAGCGCCGCCTTCAGGTCAAAACCATTGGGGTCCGGATAGCGCGCCAGCGATTCGGCGGCGGCCAGCATGGCCGCGCGTGCCGACTTGGGCATGCCCAAGGGATTTTCGTTGGAGGCCAGCTTGACGATGGTTGCCGGATCCAGCCCGAACTCGCGGGCCAGTTCTTCGATCGGCTTGCCAGCCTGGTACGGGGCGATGGCGCTGACGTGCGCGGGGGCAACGAGGGGCTTGGATGCGTGGGTCATGATGAGGGGGTCACTGCGCCGGGTACGAGCCCAGCACTTTGAGGTAGGCAACCTGCGCCTGCAAGGCCGCCAGGGCGCGCTCGACGTTCGGGTCGTTCCGATGTCCCAGGACGTCGACGTAGAAATAGTATTCCCACTGGCCGGTGCGGGCGGGGCGCGACTCGAAACGCGTCATCGACACGCCGTTCGCGGCCAGAGGCGCCAGCATTTCATAGACGGCGCCCGCGCGGTTCGGCACTGCGAGAATCAGGCTGGTCTTGTCCTTGCCGCTAACCAGCGGCTCGATGTTGCCGATCGCCAGGAAGCGGGTGCGGTTGTGCGGGTCGTCCTGGATGCCGGCGGCGACGATCTGCAGGTTCCAGGCGGGCGCGGCCACTTCGCCGGCAATGGCGGCAATGCTCGCATCCGACGCGGCAGCGCGCGCCGCCTCGGAATTGCTGGCCGCGGCCACGCGTTCGACGTCGGGATAGTTGCGCGTCAACCAGCCCTGGCACTGGGCCAGCGCCTGCGGGTGCGCGGAAATGGTCTTGATGCCGTCCATGCCGCCCGATTGCGACATCAGGCAATGACGAATGACGAGCGAACGCTCGCCCAGAATCTTGACCGGGGTGTTCAACAGCAGGTCCAGGCTGCGGTTGACGGCGCCTTCGGTGGAGTTCTCCACTGGCACCATGCCCACGTCTGCCTGGCCGGCCTCGACGGCCCGGAACACCTCGTCGAACGAGGCGCAAGGCAGCTTCTGGACCGCATGGCCAAAATGCTCCAGCGCGGCCTGTTCCGAGAACGAACCCTGCGGCCCCAGGAATGCGACCGTCATGCCGCGTTCCAAGCCCCGGCAGGCGGAGATGATTTCGGTCCAGACCGACGCCACGCCGGCGTTCGGAAACGGACCAGGATTGATCTGCTGCAGGCGGCGGATGACCTCGGCCTCGCGCTCGGGGCGAAGCACCGGGCCATCGGCGTGCGCGGCATGCTTGGCCTCGCCCACTTCCAGCGCGGCGCGCGCGCGCTGCGATAGAAGATCAAGGATCTGCGCATCGAGGTCATCGATGCGCTTGCGCAGGGGAAGCAGCTTGCGCTGCAGCTCGTCATCCATGGCGGCGCTCAAATTCCTTCAGGTACTCGACCAGCGCCGTCACCCCTTCGAGCGGCAGCGCGTTGTAGATGGAGGCGCGCATGCCGCCCACGCTCTTGTGGCCCTTCAACTGCGTGAGGCCCGCTGCCTCGGCGCCCTTCAGGAAGGCGTCGTTGAGCGACTCGTCATGCAGCACGAACGGCACGTTCATGCGCGAACGCACGGGTGCGTGGATGGGGTTGCGGTAGAAACCAGTGCTGTCCAGGTAGCCGTACAGCAGATCGGCCTTGGCCTTGTTGGCCGCTTCCATGCCGGCCACGCCGCCGTTGGCCTTGACCCACTTGAACACCAGCCCCGCGATGTAGATCGCAAAGGTGGGCGGGGTGTTGTAGCGCGAGTGTTCGGCCGCCACGTTGGCGTAATCAAACGCCGAGGGGCAGATCGGCAAGGCTTGCCCAATCAGGTCGCGGCGCGCGATGACCATGGTGACGCCGGCCGGGCCGGCGTTCTTTTGCGCGCCGGCGTACATCATGCCGCAGCGCGACACGTCCATCGGGCGCGACAGGAAATGCGACGAGGCATCGATGACCAGCGGCACGTCGGGCGCGCCGAGATCGGCGGTGTCAGGCCAGTCCAGAAACTCGACGCCGCCGATGGTTTCGTTGCTGCACAGGTGCAGGTAGGCAGATTCCTTGCGCACCTGCCAGGTGTTGGCGGGCGGCACCCAGGTCAGCGGCCCCTGCTCGCGGCCGTCGATCTGGGTGGCGTGGTCGGAACTGGCCGCGATGTGCGTGCTGCCGTAGCGGCCGGCTTCCTTGTACGAACGCTTGGACCAATGGCCCGTCACGACGAAATCCGCGGCGGGCGCGCCGCGGCGTCCCATGAGATTCATTGGGACGATGGCGTTTTCCCCGGAACCGCCGCCTTGCATGAACATGACGGCGTAGTCGGCCGGCAGGCCCAGCAAGTCACGCAGATCGGACTCTGCTTCATCGCAGATCTGCACGAAATGCTTGCCGCGATGGCTCATTTCCATCACGGACATGCCGCTGCCGTGCCAGTCCAGCATTTCTGCAGCGGCTTGCTGCAGCACCACCTCGGGCAAGACCGAGGGGCCAGCCGAGAAGTTCCAGGGGCGGGCCATTATTGCTCCGTAGGTTCCGTCGAATCTGCTGCGTCGCTGCTGTCGTCGCCACCGGTCTGCTGGCCGTCTTCGTCCAGCTCGCCATCATCGTCCGCATCGCTTTCGACGACACGGCGCACGCCGGACAGCGTGCTGCCGTCGTCGACGTTGATCAGCGTGACGCCCTGCGTCGCGCGGCCCATTTCGCGGATTTCCGCGACGCGGGTGCGCACCAGAACGCCGCCGGTGGTGATGAGCATGATTTCATCGGTAGGCGTGACCAGCACCGCGCCCACCACCTTGCCGTTGCGCGAAGTGGTCTGGATGGCGATCATGCCCTTCGTGCCGCGGCCGTGGCGCGTGTACTCCGCGATCGGCGTGCGCTTGCCGTAGCCATTTTCCGTGGCGGTCAGCACCGTCTGCGTCTCGTCGCCGGCGACCAGCAGCGCGATGACCGTCTGCGTGTCCTCGAGCATCATGCCGCGCACGCCGCGGGCGTTGCGGCCCATCGGGCGCACGTCGTTTTCGTCGAAGCGCACGGCCTTGCCTGCGTCCGAGAACAGCATGACATCGTGCTTGCCGTCGGTGAGATCAGCGCCGATCAGGTAGTCGCCATCGTCGAGGTCGACGGCGATGATGCCGGCCTTGCGCGGGTTGGAGAAGTCGGACAGCGGGGTCTTCTTGACCGTGCCGCGCGAGGTCGCCATGAAGACGAAGTGGTCTTCACTGAATTCCTTGACCGGCAGCACCACCGTGATCTTCTCGCCGTCGGCCAGCGGGAACATGTTGACGATGGGCTTGCCGCGCGAATTGCGCGTGCCCTGCGGCACTTCCCAGACCTTCAGCCAGTACACGCGGCCGCGGTTCGAGAAGCACAGCAGGAAGTCGTGCGTGTTGGCAATGAAGAGCTGGTCGATCCAGTCGTTTTCCTTCATGGCCGTCGCCTGCTTGCCGCGTCCGCCACGCTTTTGCGAGCGGTATTCGGACAGCGGCTGGCTCTTGATGTAGCCGCCGTGCGACAACGTCACGACCATGTCGGTCGGCGTGATCAGGTCTTCGGTATCGAGTTCCGTCGCGTTCAGTTCGATTTCCGAACGGCGCGAATCCTTGGCGCCAGTCGAGAACTCGGCCTTGATGGCCTGCAGCTCTTCACTGATGATGGACGTGATGCGCTCGGGACGGGCCAGGATGTCGAGCAGGTCGGCGATCGTGGACATGATGTCCTTGTACTCGCCGACGATCTTGTCCTGCTCCAGCCCGGTCAGGCGTTGCAGGCGCATGTTCAGGATTTCCTGAGCCTGCGTATCGCTCAGGCGATACATGCCGTCGCCCTGAAGACCGAACTCGACGCCCAGGTCGTCCGGGCGGAAGGCCGCGCGGCCGCCAGGCGTGTCGCCATCGGCGCGCGACAGCATTTCGCGCACCAGCGACGAGTCCCAGGACTTCGCCATCAATTCCTGACGGGCGACCGGCGGAGTCGGGGCCGCCTTGATGATCGCGATGAAATCGTCGATGTTGGCCAGCGCCACCGCCAGGCCTTCCAGCACGTGGCCGCGCTCGCGGGCCTTGCGCAACTGGAACACCGTGCGGCGCGTGACCACTTCCCGGCGATGCTGCAGGAAGTAGTCGATCATCTGCTTCAGGTTGAGCAGGCGGGGCTGGCCGTCGACCAGCGCCACCAGGTTCATCCCGAAGGTGTCCTGCAGCTGGGTGTTCTTGTAGAGGTTGTTCAGCACGACCTCAGGCACTTCACCGCGCTTGAGCTCGATGACAAGGCGCATGCCGTCCTTGTCCGACTCGTCGCGGATGTCCGAAATGCCTTCGATCTTCTTGTCGTTGACCAGCTCCGCAATGCGTTCCTGCAGCGTCTTCTTGTTGACCTGGTAGGGAATCGCGTCGATCACGATCGCCTGGCGATTGCCCTTCTCCATGTCTTCGAAGTGCGTCTTGGCGCGCATGATGACGCGGCCGCGACCCGTGCGATAGCCTTCCCGCACGCCGGACATGCCGTAAATGATGCCGCCCGTGGGGAAGTCCGGCGCCGGGATGAGCTCGATCAGCTCATCGACCGTGCACGCCGGATTGCGCAGGCAGTACAGGCAGCCGTCGACCACTTCCTGGAGGTTGTGCGGCGGAATGTTGGTAGCCATGCCCACCGCGATGCCGGAGCTGCCGTTGACCAGCAGGTTGGGCAGGCGCGACGGCAGCAGCAGCGGTTCCTGCTCGCTGCCGTCGTAGTTGGGCCCGAAATCGACGGTTTCCTGGTCGATGTCGGCCAAAAGCTCGTGGGCGATCTTGGCCAGGCGGATTTCGGTGTAACGCATCGCCGCGGCGTTATCGCCGTCGATGGAACCGAAGTTGCCCTGGCCGTCGACCAGCATATAGCGCATGGAGAAATCCTGCGCCATGCGGACAATGGTGTCGTAAACGGACTGGTCGCCGTGGGGGTGGTACTTACCGATGACGTCCCCGACGATACGCGCCGACTTCTTATAGGCGCGATTCCAATCGTTGTTCAGCTCGTGCATCGCGTAGAGCACGCGCCGGTGGACGGGCTTCAAGCCGTCCCGCACATCCGGTAGCGCCCGACCAACGATCACGCTCATCGCGTAATCGAGGTAACTGCGGCGCATCTCTTCTTCCAGCGATACCGGAAGCGTCTCCTTGGCAAAGGAATCCATATATATAACGACAGAACCGTGTAAGGAGGAACCCGAGCCGGGTAAACAGGAAATTCTATCATTCGATTGAGGGACCGGTCCGATGGGCCGCCCCAAGGCTCCGCAAGCGGGCCGCAACGGATCGACCAGAAACGCCGCCCGACCACGCCCATCCGCGCCCTGCAGCCCTGTTGTCAAAAACCAACATGGGAAACGGCAGGAGTGCCGAAAACGTCATATCCAGCATTAATGCGCCTGTCCAGGGAAGCCAAAGGCCCCCAAATGCCTTAAGATTGTTTCCAGCACGCAGGAAACCCAGTAGCTATTCCTTTGAACCAGCTCTTGGCGTTGCTATACTGGCCCCGTTTTCCTGATATGCGGCGGGGGTTCGCTGCGAGTCACTTATCCAGCTTCAAGCTCAACGAGGAGAAACATGAACAAACCCTCCAAATTCGCTCTGGCGCTCGCCTTCGCCGCCGTCACGGCCTCTGGTGTAGCTTCCGCGCAAACCGTGGACAACTGGCGCAACCCGTTCGGTAACGTTTGGAAGAACGGCACGAACGAACTGTGCTGGCGCGATGCCTTCTGGACCCCGGCCACCGGTATCCCCGGTTGCGACGGCGTCCCGGTTGCTCAACAGAAGGCGAAGCCGGCCCCGATGGCGGCAAAGGTCGTGTTCAATGCTGACACGTTCTTCGACTTCGACAAGTCGACCCTGAAGCCCGAAGGCCGCCAGCTGCTGCAGCAAGTCGCTCAGCAAGCCAGCACCATCGATCTGGAAACCATCATCGCCGTCGGCCACACCGACTCGATCGGTACCGAACAGTACAACCAGAAGCTGTCCGAGCGCCGCGCCGCTTCGGTTAAGGCTTACCTGGTCAGCCTGGGCATCGACCCCAACCGTATCTATACGGAAGGCAAGGGCGAACTGCAGCCGATCGCTTCCAACAAGACGAAGGAAGGCCGCGCCCAGAACCGTCGCGTTGAGATCGAAATCGTGGGTAGCCGCAAGTAATTGCCGGACTAGCTACAATAAGGGGGCCTCGCATAGCGAGGCCCTTTTTTTCGCCTGCGATGCACCCATCTGGTGCATCGGCGAGCCCCCTCCTCGCCTAGCGCGCTGGACCCCTCTATATATAGAGCAGCCTTACGCCGGACCGCCCATGAACACGCAAACTCACGACACCGCGCAAGCCTCCGTCAACGCCGATCAGGCCGAAATCGACAAGTTCAGCGCCCTGGCCAGCCGCTGGTGGGACCCCGAAAGCGAGTTCAAGCCGCTGCACGCCATCAATCCCCTGCGGCTGGAATGGATTCAGGAATGCGCGGGCAGCCTGGCCGGCCGCAAAGTGCTGGACGTGGGTTGCGGCGGCGGCATCCTGTCGGAAGCCATGGCCCGTAGCGGCGCCGACGTGACCGGCATCGACCTGGCCGACAAATCCCTGAAGATCGCGCGCCTGCATGGCCTGGAATCGGGCGTGAAGGTGGAGTACCGCAAGGTGCCCGTCGAGGAACTGGCTGCCGAGCAGCCGGGCCAGTACGACGTGGTGACCTGCATGGAAATGCTGGAGCACGTGCCGGATCCGGCATCGATCGTGCGCGCCTGCTCGACCCTGGTAAAGCCCGGCGGCTGGGTGTTCTTTTCCACATTGAACCGCAACGCCAAGTCCTTCGTGTTCGCGATCATCGGCGCGGAGTACGTTCTGCGCCTCCTGCCCCGTGGCACCCATACCTATGACCAGTTCATCAAGCCGAGCGAGCTGTCGGCGGCGGCGCGCGGCGCCGCCCTTGAGCCGGTGAGCATGCGCGGCATGGAATACAACCCGATCACCCAGATCTACTCGCTGTCTTCCGACACTTCGGTCAACTATCTAATGGCTACCCGTAAATGAGCGCCCTGATTCTGTTCGATTTCGACGGCACCCTGGCCGACACCGCCCCCGACCTGGCAGCCGCCGCGAACCGTCAGCGCACCCGCCGCGGCCTGGAGCCGATGGCATACGAAGCGCTGCGCCCCGTGGCATCCCAGGGCGCGCGCGGACTGTTGCGCGTTGCACTGGACCTGCAACCGGGCCATCCGGACTACGAGCCCACCCGCCTGCAGTTCCTGGAAGACTACGCCGCCAGTTCGACGGTGCACAGCAAGTTGTTCCCCGGAATCGAAGACCTGCTGGCCGATATCCGCAACCGTGGCATGTCCTGGGGCATCGTCACCAACAAGGTCACCTACCTGACCTTGCCCATCGTCGAATTCCTGGACCTGACGCGCGACAGCGCCGTGCTGGTCTGCGGCGACACCACCGCCCACGCCAAGCCGCACCCCCTGCCCTTGCAGCACGCCGCGCGCGAAGCGGGCTTTGGGACCGATCGTTGTGTCTACGTTGGCGATGACCTGCGCGATATTCAGGCGGCCCACGCCGCGGGCATGCCCGCCGTGGCCGCGGCCTATGGCTATGTCGGCGAAGACGACAACGTCATTGCCTGGCAGGCGGAAACCTGCGCCAATTCGCCGGCGGAATTGTGGTCCGCCATCGAACCGCTGCTGCCCCGCGACCTACGCTGAGTGCGGAACACGGGCCGCCGACCGGCCCGTCCCGCCGGCGGCCATGCCGATTTTTCCTGAACGGCATCCTCGCTGATTGCACCGCTGCTGCCCGCGATTATTCGGCTCCATTAGTGCGGCTAACCGAACAATCTATCCGGATGCCGGGGGTTTATCCAGCCCGCGAACTCCCCTAAAGTGTGAACCGTGCATCGCGATCCGGGTGGTCCGGATCGCCCCGTTTCCGGCGCATGCCGGCGTTGCTGTCCCTGCGGGCCGTAACGACATCTCCGTGCTGGCGGACCTGCGCGTCCCGCCGCACCGTGCCCCGTCACATTGACGCGGCACACGCCAGACCTTTTGACCTCGCCTTCAACTCCCTGCCCGCGCGGCGCCACCCGGCCTCGCGTCCAAGGAATGCCTATGCTTTTGCCCATCCTGCTACTTTCCGCCGCCGGCTTCACCATTCTGACCACCGAGTTCCTGATCGTGGGCCTGCTGCCCGGCCTTGCCCGCGACCTGGACGTGACCGTATCCCAGGCAGGCCTCTTGGTGACGCTTTTTGCCTTCACGGTAGCGGCGACCGGCCCCCTGCTCACCGCCTTGATGGCCAACATGGAGCGCAAGCGCCTATTCATAGGGGTGTTGGTGCTGTTCGGCCTGTCCAATGCGCTGGCGGCCGTGGCGCCCAATATCTGGGTCATGGCGATCGCCCGCTTTGTGCCGGCGCTGGCCTTGCCCGTGTTCTGGTCGCTGGCTAGCGCCACCGCCGTCGAACTGGTGGGTCCCGCGCGCGCCGGACGCGCCATTTCGACGGTGGCGTTCGGCATCGTGGCCGCCACGGTGTTCGGCATTCCGATCGGTGTGCTGATCTCGGACGCGTTCGGATGGCGCGCCGCGTTCTGGGTGCTGTCGGTGGTGGCGTTTGCCAAGGCCCTGCTCCTGTTCCTGACCTTCCCGAGCACGCGCATCCGCGCCGACAGCGTGCGCCTCGTCACGCAACTGCGCATCCTGCGCAATCCCATGGTGGTGAGCCACGTGCTGCTGTCGCTGCTCGTGTTCACCGGCATGTTCACCGCCTATACCTATTTGGCGGACATGCTGGAGCGGCTGGGCGGGTTCGACGGCAAGACCGTCGGCTGGACGATGATGGCGTTCGGCGCCGTCGGACTGGTGGGCAACACGCTGGGCGGACGCCTCGTGGACCGCAGCCCGCTCGGCGCCACGGCGCTGTTCTCGTCGCTGATGGCCGTTGGATTGGCGTTCGTCGCGCCGGTCATGCAGTCGCACGGCCTGCTGGCTGTCGCGCTGGGAACCTGGGGCATCGCCCAGGCCGCGCTGTTCATCGTTTGCCACGTGCGGCTGATGAAGTCCGCCCCCGAGGCGCCCGCGTTTGCCGCGTCCCTGAACATCTCCGGCGCGAACATCGGTATCGGCCTGGGCGCGGTGGTTGGCGGGCACGTCATCGACCACTACGGCCTGGCGACGCTCGGCGGCGCCGCGGCCGTCATCGTGGCGATTTCCGTGGGCTTGGCCGCGCTGATGATGGCGGCGTCGCGCGGCCGGCGCCAGTCCAAGACGGCGTGCGCCAACGCGGCCTGACGCGATGTCTGTCTCGTCCCAGCCACGCTTTGACCGCCTGGATTTGCAGAATGGCAGGCGACTGCATTTGCAGTACAATGCAAGGTCTTGGGGCCGATCCGGATTCGACGTGGGTCGCGAAACAACTCAGGGCATGCCGAGCACCAGTACGCTCGTTAAACCACTGGAACACTACAAACGCCAACGACGAGCGTTTCGCTCTCGCCGCTTAAGCGGTGAGCCGCTGCACTGATCTGTCCTTGGGTCAGGCGGAGGAAGGCAACTTCCTAGGGGGGTAACCCTCGAACCGCAGCAGCGACATTCACAAGGAATCGATCTGCGCTGGGGTCACACGGCTCAGATTTAAATTACGTGAATCGCTTTGGTCCGGCCTGTCGGTTGGCTAAGTCCAAAGTTAAAACCAAATAAATCGACTACGCATGTAGAACTGGTTGCGGAGGGCTTGCGGACGGGGGTTCAATTCCCCCCGGCTCCACCAAATTCCGTTCAGCAACGTCAGCTGAAACCAAAAATCCTCAAGGGTGCAGACCCTTGAGGATTTTTTTCGTCTGGATCACTGCCGGTTGACCCAGTCCTGCGCGCCCTCGATAAACCACGGCAGATTCAGGCGTTCGCCCTCGCCCGACTGGATCGTCAGGCGCTGACCCGACGGGTTGGTATTGGCGTTCGACGGCGCCGGCGAATCCAGCGGCCGGCTGCGGTAGTCCACGTTGCCTCGCGGTTGCTGCGGCGTATCCGCGCAGGCGGCGAGGGACGCGATGGCTGCCCCGGCGAGGACGAGGCGCAGCGCTGCGTGATGAATCTTCATGGTGTTCAAGTTCCTGCTGGCGGCACAGGCCGGCGTGCCGGGCGATAAGGCCTTCCCCGTACCTTACTCGCATTGGGCTGCCGGCGTCAGCCTGCCCCGCCCCCGCTTCAGAACTGGTACTTCAACGTCAGCATCGCGTGGCGCGTCGGCGCGTAGATGCCGGTGTAGAAAGTCGTGTCCAGACCCTGCAGGTATTTCTTGTCAAACACGTTGTTCAGATTCAGCGTGGCCGACAACTGGCGGTTGAAGTCGTAGCGCGCCATCAGGTTGGCGACGGCGTAGGCGGGCTGCTCGCCCTTGAGAGTGACGCCCGGCAAGGACCAGGTGGTGGCGCTGTAGTAGATGCGGCTCTGCCAGTTGACGCCGCCGCCCACCGTCAGGCGGTGCCAGTCGCCGGGCAGGCGGTAGGTGGTCCACAGCTTGGCCATGTGGCGCGGGAAGATGGTGCGGATGGTCCCGCCCTCGCCGTCCTTGGTGATGCTGTAGCTGTAGCTCAGCGCGGCTTGCCAGCCGGGGGCCAGTTCGCCGTTGAGCTCGACATCCAGGCCCGACGTTTTGGCGCCGCTGACGGCACGGTACGCCGGCTCTCGCACGGTGCCGGGCACGAACTGACCTTCGTCGACTTCGGCGAGGTTGTCCTGGCGGATCTGATAGAGCGCGATGGCGCTGCTCAGGCGGCCGCCGAAGTAGTCGCTCTTCAAGCCGATTTCGTAGTTGTCGCCGGTGCGCGGGTCCAGCACGTTGCCGTCGCGATCGCGGGCGCTTTGCGGCTTGAAGATGCTGGTGTAGCTGGCGTAGACGGAATGCTGGTCGTTCAGGTCGTAGACGACGCCCGCGTAGGGCGTGACGACGCCGCTTTCGCTCATCTCTGTGATCTTGTTGTTCCGCGCCAGCGCGGGCGACGTGTAGATCTGCGAGAGCTTGTAGCGGTAGTTGCTGACGCGCGCGCCCACGATGACGGCGAGATCGTCCGTGGGTTTCAGGCGCAGCGCGGAATAGACGCCCTGCTGCTTTTGCCAGCCGTCGTAGTCCATGAGCTTCTGGCCCGTCACGGTGGGCCCTGCGGTTTCGTTATCCCAGTCGTAGACGTTGACCGGGCGACCTTCGATGCCGGCGCCGGACATCGGCTCGTGGTAGTTCTTGAATTCCGCCCAGTTCATGCCCACGACGAACTCGTGCTTTCTGCCCCAGAGCTCGAACGGTCCGGCCGCCTGCACGTCGAAACCGGACTGGCGCTGGCGGGCGCTGCCCAGGCCGCCGTAAAACTGCACGCCGTCGCCCGTGTTGCGTTCGACGAAGCCCCAGCTCGCGTTCGCGGATGAGAACTCGCGCTCGCCATACAGGTAGTTGCCCGAGAACTTGAGCTTCCAGTCGTTGGCGAACTTGTGCTCGAGGTTCAGGAAGGCGTTGTAGACCTGGATTTCATTGGTGTTCCAGCGTGCGCCCGCGTTGTCGGACGCCTTGAAGTCGGTCTGCTGGCCGTCGGTGTAGAAAAGCGGCAGGCCGGTCGACGACTGTCCGCGCGGATCGTTCTTCTGGTAGTCCAGCCCCGCCGTCAACAGCGTGTTGGGCGTGAGATCGGCCTCAAGCACGCCGTAGAGGACCGTCTTGTTTTCCTTGTAGTAGTCGATGTAGGTGTTGCCCTGCTCGTGCGCGGCGACGAAACGGCCGCGCAAGGTGCCGGCGTCGTTGATCGGGCCGCCCACGTCCAGTTCGCCGCGCCCGCGGCCCCAGGTGCCTGCGCCCAGACTGGCGTAGCCCTGGAATTCGCGCGTGGGCTTCTTGCGGATGAGGTTGACGGTGCCCGAGGGATCGCCCGCGCCCGTCATCAGGCCCGTGGCGCCGCGCAGGACTTCGACCCGGTCATAGATGGCCAGGTCCGTCTGGCTCTGCGGGATGTTCTGCGACACGATGTCGGTCGCGGTAAGGACGCCATCGAACTGGTAGTTGTCGATGTTGTAGCCGCGCGAAAGCACGGAGAACCGGCTGGCGCCGATGTTCTGCACCGAAATGCCCGGGGTGCGGTCCAGCAGCGCCTCGATGCTGTCGACGCCCTCGTCCTCGATGCGCTGGCGCGTCATGACGCTGATGGTCTGCGGCGTCTCGCGCTGCGTGAGCGGCAGGCCGGTGGCGAAGGACAAGGGGCCGGTCATGGCGTAGCTGTGCGAACCCTCCGTCGGGCCGAATCCGTCGGCTTGCACGGTGACGGGCGCCAGCGTGGCGACGCCGGCGGGCGCCGCGCGGTGCAGCACATAGCTGCCGCCATCTGCCGGTGACGCGGCCAGGCCGGTGCCGGCCAGCAAGGCGTTCAACGCGGCGCGCGGGTCCAGGTCGCCCGACACGCCCGGGCTCTGCTTGCCCTGCGCAAGCTCGCCGGCGCCGGCGACCAGCACGCCCGATTCGCTGGCAAAGCGCGCGAGCACCGTGCTCAACGGGCCAGCCGGAATGTCGTAATGCCGCGTTGCGGCGGCGGCGGATTGTTGAGCCGCCGCGGGCTGCGCTGCGGCGTCCGGCGCGTCGACGGCCAGGACCGCCACGCCGCCCGCGATCGCCAATTGCACGAGACGCGCCGTGCAGGTCAGGCGGGATCTGCCCGCCGAGCGGCGGAATGAGTGGGGCGGCCGCGGGGCGGCAAGGACTGAATGACGGGGCATGACGAACGGAGTTCCGATGAGGTTTATCGACGAGCCGTGCGATTGGATTCGCTCTCATTAGGGGAATCGAACGAGAACCTCAAAAGCGGAACCGGGAGGGGAAGAATTTTTTGCGATGCCGCGCCAATCGCGATGCAGCGCGGACGGGCGGGTGGCGGGAAAAGGTGAGGATCGCGTCAACGGCTGTCGAGCGCACCGCCTCTTGGCTGAATGCTGATCCACCACGGCAAGGTCCGCTGGATGCGGATGGGCAGAACGGCTTCGAGCATGGCCAGCGCCCGATCGGGGTCGGTGGCCGGATAACTGCCGATGACCGGCAGGTTGGCGATCTCGGGCGCCACGCGCAGCACACCGCCGCGATAGCGCTGCAGTTCACTGGCCACGTCCGCCAGCGGCGTGTTGTTGGTGACCAGGATGCCGCGCGACCAGGCTTCGCGCGCGGGGTCGGCGGATTGCGTAGCGGCCAGCGTTGCGTCGGTGAAGCGCGTCTGCTCGCCCGTCTGCACGACGCGGATGCTGCCCGTGACGACGGTGCGGGCCTCGACGGCGCCCTTGTAGACCGCCACAAGTGTCTCGTCGCCGTCGAGCCGAACCGTGAATCGCGTGCCGAGGGCGCGCAATCTACCCTGCGGGGTATCGACGACAAACGGGCGTGCGGGATCGGCCGCGGTCTGTATCAGTATTTCGCCCGCCAACAGGCGAAGCCGGCGCAGGCCATCGCTGTAATCCTCGTCGAAGGCGCTGCCGGTGCCGAGCCAGACGATGGACCCGTCGGCCAGTTCGATGCGCCGGACCTCACCGGTGGCGCTGCGGTGATCGGCCGCCCAGGCCAGCACCACGCCGGGCAAGGGCGTAAGGCGCCATGCCGCCAGACCGGACAGGCCCGTGCCGGCCAGCGCCGCCAGGCCGAACAGCATCTGACGCCGCCGCGCCATGCGGCTATTGGCCGCGCAATAGCCCTTGGCCGCGGCGTCGCGGCCGGGGCTGGACTGGACGGGTTGGAATTGGCTGCTGATGCGCTCGACGTAGCTCCAGGCGGTCCGATTCTCCTGCGCGCGTTCAAGCCAGCTCTGCCAGCGCCGGCGCTCGTCGGCCGTGGCCTCGCCGGAGCGCAGCAGCGCAAACCATTCGGCAGCCTGCTCAAGCGCCTGGTGCGTGGGTTCGACGGCGGATTGCAAGGAGGTCATGCCGCGCCTCGTGACTGGATATCCGGGCGCGTCATGCCGAACCGGTTCCCACGGGCGTGGCCGGAGGCACAAGGATCGGCGGTTCGGTGACCACCGACCGCGCTTCCAGCATCAGGCAGTGCAGCATGGCTTGGGCGACGTACTTGCGGACCATCCGGGTGGACACGCCCAGCTCCTGCGCCACTTCCTTGTCCGACATCTCGCAGGCGACCGCCATGACGAATGCGTTGGCGGCCTTCACCGGCATGCTGCGCAGCATGCCGTCGATTTCCAGCAATGCCTGGATGACGATGACCTGATGCTCGGCAGACGGGGCCAGGGCCTCTGGCCGCGCGGCAAGCTCTTCCAGCCACATCTGCTCGATCTGACGGCGCCGCCACAGGTCCACGCACATGCCGTTGGCCATGGCGCGCAGATAAGCCCGAGCCTCGGGCGCGCTGTCGAAGCGGCGGGGTTTCTGAATGAGGCGCACGAAAGCGTCGTGCGCGAGGTCGGCCGCGTCACACGAATTGCCCAGGCGACGGCGCAGCCACCCATGAAGCCATCCGTGATGGTGGGTGTACAGGGATTCGATTTGTGAGGACGGCGTGTCGCTGGCCACGGCGGAAGTAGGACCTCGAGCCATCCTGGGACGCCCGGAAATCTAAATAAGAATTACTCGTGATTATCCGCACAACGGCCCTGTTTTGCAATGCGGCATTTCCGCGGGCATGAAGCGGTGCATTCAACGCCCTGCGTTCATAACGGAAATTTATTGTTTCGTGCTTTATCTTGGCAGTTGTAACAGCCGCGCCTGATTTGACCCCAAATTTCAGATAAAGCGCGTGCCTCCCCTGCAGCGCTATTGCGCGAGGAGTTCTCCACGGAGCGAATGGCTCCCGAGAAGCTCGATATATTTCGACACATATTACGAATGCTTTCAAGACAAAATAGCCGCACGAAAATGCCACCGGCGCTGGGGGCCAATTCCGCCATGAAAGTCTTGTCGATATTCGGCACGCGGCCCGAAGCCATCAAGATGGCCCCGCTGGTCACCGCGTTGCAGAACGAGCCGCAGATCCAGAGCGTGGTCTGCGTAACCGGGCAACACCGGGAAATGCTGGACCAGGTGCTGGCGCTCTTCGAATTGAAGGCGCAGCACGACCTGGACATCATGGTGCCCAACCAGACGTTGAACGGCCTGTACGCCCGCCTGATCAATCGCGTGGACGGCGTGCTTGAGGCGGAGAAGCCGGATTGCGTGCTGGTGCACGGCGACACGAGCACGGCGTCGGCGTGTGCGCTGGCTTCGTTTCACCGGCGCGTGCGCATCGGTCACGTCGAGGCCGGGCTACGCACCGGCAACCTGGCGATGCCGTTTCCCGAGGAAATGAACCGGCGCGTCGTCGACGCGATCGGCGACCTGCTGTTTGCGCCCACCGCGGAGTCGCGCGGCAATCTCTTGCGCGAAAACCTGGCGGGCAGCATCACGGTGACCGGCAATACGGTGATCGACGCCCTGGCGATGACATGCGCCAAGCTGACCGCCGGCAGCGCACTGACCCGCATGCTGCAAACCCGCTACGCGTGGCTGGATCCGAACCGCCGGCTGCTGCTGGTGACGGGCCACCGGCGTGAGAGCTTTGGTGAGGGCTTCCGCAATATCTGCGCGGCGCTGGCCGATCTGGCGCGGCGCGCGGACCTGCAGATCGTGTACCCGGTCCACCTGAATCCCCAGGTGCGCGGCGTCGTGATGGCGGAGCTGTCCGGACTGCCCAACGTGCACCTGATCGACCCGCTGGATTACCTGGATTTCGTGTGGTTCATGCAGCGCTCGCACCTGATCCTGACCGACTCGGGCGGGGTTCAGGAAGAGGCGCCGTATCTGGGCAAGCCCGTGCTGGTGATGCGCGACGTCACCGAGCGGCCTGAAGCGGTGCGCGCGGGCACGGTGGCGCTGGTGGGCACCGATACGCGCCGCATCGTCACCGAGGTCAACCGCCTGCTCGATGACCCCGCGCTGCACGGGGCCTTCTCGCGGCGGATCAATCCGTACGGCGACGGCAAGGCCAGCCAGCGCATTGTCGATGCGCTCTGCGGCCGCGCCGTATCGGAATTCTCGCCCCACGCCGCCCCCTCCTCTCTCTGACTTCTGACGCGATGCCTATCTTGCCTGGAGCTTTCATGCCCTCCTCCTTACTAGCCACCGATGTCCGTACGTTGTGCCGCGCCCTGGTCGCGGCGGGGCTGCTGGCGCCGCTGGCCGCGCTGGCCAGTCCGGCCGGCGACGCGCTGCGCCGGCTGCAGAGCGACGACATGGTGACGCGCAGCACCACGCTGGAAGACCTGGGCATCAAGGAGCCTGTGGTCCTGTCCAACAGCGATGCGCGGCAGGAGTTTTACCTGCCGGTGCCGCGCGGCGTGCCGGTCACGGACGCGCGGCTGGACTTCGACGCGCGCTACACCAAGGGCGAACCGGGCCGGACCAGCATGGTGCTGTGGCTGGACGGCGTGCCGCAGACCGCGCAGCGCATCGCCGATGGCGAAGGCTCGGCCAGCCGGACGCTCGCCGTGGAACGTCGCACACGCGATTCGGGATTCCTGCGCGTGGGCGTGGACTGGCAGTCCGACATCGCGCTGCGCCACTGTGAAAGCAACCGCGCCACGGGCAATGCCCTGACGATCTCGCCGCAGACGCGGCTGAGCTACCGCTATGACGCCTCGGCGATCAACAGCCTGGACGATGCCTGGGGCTCGCTGCCCGGCAAACCCGTGCTGATGGTCGCCAGCCGCAAGCTGGACCAGCAGGCTTTCGACAGCGCCTGGCGCCTGGGCGTGGCAATGGAGCGCAGCGGCAAGCGCGTGGCGGTCAGGGCCTTCCCGGCGGTGGGCGAAGAGGTCGACACGCGCGGTCTGCAGGCCCCGGCCGGTCTGGGACAGGTGCCGGCATTTGCCGCGCTGGCCGGCAAGGAAACGCACAAGCTCGCCAACCCTGCGGAGATCGGCGCCCTACTGGTGATGGGCGCGCCCGCCGTTGCCGGGGACGTGGTCATTGCCGATGCCGCACTGAGCACGCAATACAACGCCGCGCTGGACGCGTTGCAGGCGCAGCTTGCGTCCGATCCCGATGCGGCGGACGCCTTCAAGGCTTGGCGGCAAGAGCGCATGCCGCTGGCGGGCGCCGGCCTGGCGTCCAAGGAGATCCGCCTGGTGTCCCTGGGCCGTCAGGCGGTGATTGCCGTGGCGGCCGACGCGGGCGCGCAAGGCGCCGGCGTTTTCGACTCGGCTTGGCGCCGCATCCTGGCCAGCCGCCAGGTGCAGGTGCAGACCGCCCTCCCCCCGCAGTCCATGCAGGATGGCGGCGTGCGCCTGTCGACGCTCGGCGGCTCGTCGGCGAGCTTCGACGTGGTGGCGCGCGGCGACTGGAACGCGTCGTTCCCGCTGGCCGCCGTGACCACCGACGGCCGCGTGCCGGATGAACTGGTCATGGATGTGGCGGCGGCGCCCGGGGCCTCGTCGACGCGGCCGGTGGCGTCCGTCTTCTGGAACGGCATTCTGCTGGGCGCCAAGCAACTGGAGGCCGACGGCCGGCCCGAGCGGCTGACGGCGCGCGTGCCGGGCTATGCGCTGGGCGTGACGAACGCGGTGCGCGTGACCTTCCAGCGCCAACCCGTGTCGGTGGATTGCAACGAGATTCCGCAGGGCTATCCCGTGAACGTACTGCCGACCAGCTACGTGAAGCCCGGCAAGGCGCAGCCCGACGGCACCTTCGTGGGCCTCTTGCCGCTGATGGCAGGGTCGCCGCAGGTGCTGATTCCGGACAGCTATCTGGCCGACGCGCCCGACAACATCAAGCGCGTCATCGGCATCGCCGCGGCCAGCGGCGTGTCGGCCACGCGCGCCGAGCTGTCGGTGTCGCCCGCCGGCCAGGCCGTCAAGCCCGCCCGCGCGTTTCTGGCGATGGAGCTGCCGGTCGACGGCGCCAAGCCCGCCGTCAAGGTCACGGCACGCAAGCAGCTTCAGGTGGCCGGCAAGGACACGACGTTGCTGGACATCTCCGGACTCACGCAACTGAGCACTGCGGAAGTCGTCAGCGCGGGCGGCCAGGACGGCGTGCTGTGGCACACGCTGGGCGAGCAGCCCGGCATGACCGATGCGCCCTTTGTGCTGAATCGCGGCAACATCGCCATCATCGGCGCGGCGGGGCCTGTTGCGTGGATCGACAGCGCCAATCCTGACGCGAGTCATCCGCCCGGCGCCGGAGAAAGCGCCTTCTTCGAGTGGCGGCGCTACATCTCGTGGAGCGTGCCGGCCATCAGCATCAGCCTGCTGGTGCTGCTGCTGTTCCTGATCTTTGCCATGCGCGTCAGCCGCAGAAAGCGCAAGGATCCCCAATAAGGCCACGGCGTCATGTCCTCGCTCTACTGGCCCTACCTGATCGCGGATTACTACCGCGGGCTGGAGGTTGTGACCGCCGTCGTCGGCGTGATCATCCTCCTGTCCAGCCTGGATGACCTGTTCATCGACGGCTGGTACTGGGTGCGCGAGCTGTGGCGGTCGCTGACCATCAAGCGCCGCTACACGCCGCTGACCGCCGCGCAGCTCCGCGCCAAGGAAGAGCAGCCGCTTGCGATCATGGTGCCGGCCTGGCTGGAGTACGACGTGATCGCGTCGATGCTGGAAACCATGGTGTCGACGCTGGAATACAAGAACTACATGATCTTTGCCGGCACCTACCAGAACGACGAGCGCACGATCAACGAAGTGGAGCGGATGCGGCGGCGCTACCGCCAACTGGTCCGCGTGGAGGTGCCGCATGATGGCCCGACCTGCAAGGCCGACTGCCTGAACTGGATCGTGCAGGCGATCTTTGCGCAGGACGCCAAGCAGCCCGTGCCCTTTGCCGGCGTGATCCTGCACGATAGCGAAGACGTGCTGCATCCGCTGGAGCTGAAGTACTACAACTACCTGCTGCCGCGCATCGACTTCATCCAGTTGCCGGTCACGTCGCTGGAGCGCCATTGGTACGAGCTGGTGGCGGGCACCTACATGGACGAATTCGCGGAGTGGCACACCAAGGATCTGGTGGTGCGCGAGAGCCTGTCGAAGATGGTGCCGTCGGCCGGCGTGGGCACGTGCTTTTCGCGCCGCGCGCTGGTGGAGCTGGCGGCCGAGACGAACAATCAGCCGTTCAACACCGACACGCTGACCGAGGACTACGACATCGGCGCGCGGCTCGCCCAGCGCGGCATGCGCCAGATCTTCGGCAAGTTCCCGGTCGAGTACGTGACGCGGCGCCAATCGTGGTTCGGCCTGGGCAAGGAACAGGTCGCGCGCCTGCGCATGCCGCTGGGCGTGCGCGAATACTTTCCCAACACCTTCCGCACCGCTTACCGGCAAAAGGCCCGCTGGACGCTGGGCATCGGGCTGCAGGGCTGGCAGCAGGTGGGCTGGACGGGGTCGCTCGCGACCAAATACCTGCTTTTCCGCGATCGCAAGGGCTTGGTGACGTCCTTCATCGCCATCCTGGCCTATGTGCTGCTGGCCAACTTCTTCGTCTTTTATCTGGCCGACCTGTTTGGCTGGTGGACCGTGTACTACCCCTCGTACTTCCGGCCCGGCGGCTGGCTGGTGACACTGATGTGGGCCAATGCCGTCGCGCTGCTGCTGCGCGTGGTGCAGCGCGCGTACTTCGTCGGCCGGATGTACGGCTGGGAGCATGCGCTGCTGTCGATTCCGCGGATGATCGTCGGGAACTTCATCAATGCCATGGCGGCGGCGCGAGCGTGGCGGCTGTTCATCGGCCACCTGATCTCGGGCAAGCGGCTGGCGTGGGACAAGACCATGCACGACTTCCCGTCCACCGATCAGTTGGCGCAGCAGCGCCAACGCCTGGGCGAGCTGCTGCTGTCGTGGCAAGCCATTGACCAGTCCACGCTGGAGCAGGCGCTGGAGATCCAGGCGCGCGAGAAAAAGCCGCTGGGCCAGATCCTGACGGAACAGGGCTGGCTGGACGAAGGCACGCTGCACGAAGCCATCCAATTTCAACAGGCCGGACAAGGCGAGCCGCCGGCCGCGCCCGACACCAAACCTTCGACCCCATGATGTCCTTTCCTCGCTCGCTCGTTCTGTCCGCGGCCCTGGCCTGCGCCTGGGC
>NZ_JCBANC010000017.1:0-111040 GCF_059760815.1 Achromobacter sp. 1012554356
CCCCACCACGCCGCCCACCACGCCCGCCCCGCCTACCTGCGCGGCGCATTGTGCGCCATGATGCCGGCAGTGCTGCCCTTTCCTGCAAACTCCAGACAGACCAGCCAATGACGATCGACGCCTCCAAGAGAAAGTTTTTCACGACCACGCTCGGCGCCACCGCGGCCATGAGCGCGTTGTCGATGTTTCCGCCCAGCATCCGCCGCGCCCTCGCGATCGAGGCCGACAGCCCCACCGGCACCATCCAGGACGTCAAGCACGTCGTGATGCTGATGCTGGAGAACCGTTCATTCGACGGCTACTTCGGCACGTTCCCCGGCGTGCGCGGCTTCGGCGACCGCTTCCCGATTCCGCTCGCCAACGGCAAGTCGGTATTCCATCAGACGCGCAGCGACGGCACGCTGGAACTGCCCTATCACCTGGACGCGCGGCTGGGCAACGCGCAGCGCGCAGGCAGCACGCCGCACTCGTGGCCGAACTGCCAGGCCGCCTGGGACCACGGTCGCATGAACCGCTGGCCCAGCGCCAAGCAGCCTTTGTCGATGGGCTACTACGAGACCGCTGAAGTGCCGTTCCACCGCGCACTGGCCGACGCCTTCACGCTGTGCGACAGCTACCACTGTGCGATGCACGCGGGCACCATTCCCAACCGCCTCTTCTTCTGGACCGGCACCAACGGCCCCAGCGGCGACAACGTGTCCGTCGTGATGAATGAAATGAACGAGGGCGCCGACGTCGGGCCGTCCACCGAGGGCTGGACCTGGACCACCTACGCCGACCGCCTGCAACAAGCCGGCGTGAGCTGGAAGGTCTACCAGAACATCCCGGACAACTACGGCTGCAACGAGATGATGAGCTTTCGGCACTGGCGCGCCGAGATCGAAAAAATGCCCGCGGACCGCCAGGTCACGAACCAGGGCGGTCCCGCGTACAACCCGGCCATCGACGACCAGTTCAGCGCCTTTGCCAAGGGCTTCGGCAACACCATGCCGGACGGCGGCCTGCTGCAAAGCCTGCGCGACGACGTGATGAACGGCACGCTGCCCGAGGTGTCGTGGATCATCCCGCCGGCGGCATACAGCGAGCACCCCGGCCCCTCCAGCCCCGCCAAGGGCGCGTGGTACATCCAGGCCGCGCTGGACGCGCTGACGCAGTCGCCCGAGGTTTGGAGCAAGACCGTGTTCCTGGTCACGTACGACGAGAATGACGGCTTCTTCGACCACATGCCCACGCCCAGCGCGCCCTCGCGCAACGACGACGGCACGCTGGCCGGCGGGTCCACGCTGACCGACGCCGACATGGCCTTCGAGTACTACACCTATCCGCCCGCCACGCCCAAGCAGCTGACCGCGGACGGCAAACCCTACGGACCCGGCATGCGTGTGCCGATGTGGGTGATCTCGCCGTGGAGCCGCGGCGGCTGGGTCAACTCGCAGGTGTTCGACCATACCTCGGCGTTGCGCTTTCTGGAGCAGCGCTTCGGCGTCATGGAGCCCAACATCAGCGCATTCCGCCGCGCCGTGTGCGGCGACCTCACGTCCACGCTGAACTTCGTGTCGCCCAACAGCGCCCCGCTGCCCACGCTGTCCGGCCGCAGCACCAAGACCGACGCCGACGGCCTGACGACCTGGCAGGAAGCGCAGCCGGCCATCGCCATCCCGGCGCAACAGACGCTTGCCGCGCAGGTCAAAGGCACACGGCCCTCGCGCGCACTGCCGTACGAACTGCACGCCAGCGCCCGCGAAGACGCCCGTGAAAGCCGAGTTCGGCTGCTGTTCGCCAACGCCAGCTCGGCCAAGACCGGCGCCGTCTTCCACGTGTACGACAAGCTGCATCTGGACCGCATTCCGCGCCGTTACGTCGTGGAAGCGGGCAAGTCGCTGGACGACGCGTGGGACGTGGGGGGCGACGCGGGCAAGTACGACCTGTGGGTGCTCGGGCCCAACGGCTTTCACCGCGCCTTCGCGGGCGACCTGATGCAGGCGGGCGGCGCCCAGCCGGAGATCCAGGTCTGCTACGTGCCTTGTGATGATCCGCAGGTGCAGGTCAAGCTGCACAACACCGGCGCGAAGGCTTGCACGTTCAGCGTCAAAGCGCTGGCGTATCACGGCGACGGCCCGTGGACGGCAACCGTCGAACCCGGACAGACCGGCGAACTTGCCTGGCCGATCAGCGACAGCGGCCACTGGTATGACTTCGCCGTTGCTTGCGAAGGCTATGCGGCATTTCAGCGGCGCTTTGCCGGACGGATGGAGACGGGCAAGGATCTGATCAGCGATCCGGCGATGGGACAGGCCGGGTAAGGCTGGCGCCAGTTCTACTGCTATTTCCGGCGCGGAAAGGAAAACGGGACGACGCTTGCGCGTCGTCCCGTTTTGTCGGCTATGGGCAGCTGCTCGATGGACGCGTTCAGTCAGCCAGCAACGCCGCCGCGAACTCGTCCGCCACGAAGGGCTGCAGATCCTCCAGGCTTTCGCCGACACCGATCCAGTAGACAGGCACCGGACGCACGCCCTGGCTGCCGGCTGCAACGGCGGCCAGCGTGCCGCCCTTGGCGGTGCCGTCCAGCTTGGTCACGACCAGGCCAGTCAGGTTGATCGCGGCGTCAAACGCGCGGATCTGCGCCAGCGCGTTCTGGCCGGTATTGCCATCCACCACCAGCAGCACCTCGTGCGGCGCCGTGGCATCCGCCTTGCCGATGACGCGGCGGATCTTCTTCAGTTCTTCCATCAGGTGCAGCTGCGTGGGCAGGCGGCCGGCCGTATCCACCATCACCACGCCCATGCCGCGCGCGCGGCCTGCATTTACGGAATCGAACGCCACGGCGGCCGGGTCGCCGCCGTCCTGCGAAATCACGCTGACGTTGTTGCGGCTGCCCCATTCCACCAACTGTTCGCGCGCGGCCGCGCGGAACGTGTCGCCGGCGGCCAGCAGCACGCTGGCGCCCTGACGCTGGAACGTATGCGCCAGCTTGCCGATGGACGTGGTCTTGCCCGCGCCGTTCACGCCGGCAATCATGACCACCAGCGGTTTCGTGCGCTTCAGATCGAAGTCGCGTTCCAGCGGACGCAGATGATCGGCCAGAAGCTCGCGCAGGGCAGTCTTGACCTTGGCCGGGTCTTCAATGCGTTCCTTCTTGACGCGCGCGCGCAGCGCGGTCAGGAGCTTCTCGGTGGCCTCCAGGCCCGCATCGGCCATAATGAGGGCCGATTCGAGCTCCTCGAACAGGTTCTCGTCGACCTTCACGCCGACGAAGATGCCGCCAATGCTTTGCCCGGTGCGGGACAGGCCTTGCTTCAGGCGCGACAGCCAGGAGGCTTTCTTAGGGGCGTCGGCGGGTGCGGGTTCTGGCACGGCAGGGACGGCCGGCGCAGGTGCCGCGACAGGCGCAGGCGTCGATACTGGTGCAGGTGCCGGGACCACGGGTTCGGGTGCGGCGACGGGCGCGACGACGGGTGCAGGCGCCGGGACGGGCGGCTGCGGTGCGCGGAATGGCTCCACTGCTGGCGCGGCGGCAGCGGCTGCTGCGGGCGCCGCGACCGGTGCGGTACGCGTGAGAGACGGCGCGGCCGGTGTCGAGGACGGCGCGGGCTGCGGGGGCGTCGCTACTGGCGTAGGTGCCACCGAGACGGACGGCGCTGGCGTAGGCACCGCCGGGGCCGGCGGGGTCACTGGCGCCGTCACAGGCGCGGCGACCGGCGCAGAAACCGGGGCAGAAACCGGCGCAGAAACCGGGGCAGAAACCGGCGCAGCAACCGGCGCAATAGGTTCCTGGCGAAGCTCGGGTGCAGGCGGCGCAGGCGTCGTGCTGGATGGAGCCGAAGACGGCTCCGCGGGCGCGACTGGCGCGTCGACAACCTCCGGCGGCGACGCAGGCTGAGCCGGCGTGGCGGGCGGAGGGGATTTTTTCTTGAAGAAGCGGCTAAACATGGGTAACAAGTATATTCGTATCGTCGGGGGCCAATACAGGCGCACCCCCATCGCCGTGCCCGACGTGGAGACGCTGCGTCCCACGCCCGACCGGGTCCGCGAAACGCTTTTCAACTGGCTTACGCACCTGTGGGGCGGCGAGTTCGCCGACAAGCAGGTGCTGGATCTTTTTGCCGGCAGCGGCGCCCTGGGCTTCGAGGCGGCCTCGCGCGGCGTGGCGCATGTGCAGATGGTCGAGCGGGACAAGACCGCCGCGTCCGCGCTGCGGACACTGCGCGACAAGCTCAAAGCCGACATGATACGCATCCATGTGGGCGATGCGATGCAGGTCGCCGAACGGATGGATGCGTCCCGGTTTGACCTCATTCTGCTGGATCCGCCCTTTGGACAGGGCTGGCTGCCGCGCCTGTGGCCGATCCTGCCAGGCATTCTGACCGATCATGGACTAGTCTATGTCGAGGCGGAATCCGCCATCGAAGCTCCCGAAGGATTCCAGATTCTGAGGCAGGACAAGGCCGGCGCCGTCCACTTCCATCTTCTGGAATTTGCTGCGTTGCGGAAATAGATCAATAATCCGGGCTTCGGAGGATGGTGTACACCACTAATAACGGTACGGAGCTCGCATGATCATCGCTGTTTATCCCGGCACTTTCGACCCGCTGACCAGGGGCCACGAGGACCTGGTTCGCCGTGCAGCCACGCTTTTCGACAAAGTCGTGGTGGGGATCGCCATTAGCCGCAACAAGAAGCCCTTTTTCAGTATCGACGAACGCGTGGACATCGCGCGCGAAGTGCTGGGCCACTACCCCAACGTGGAAGTGCAAAGCTTCGGCGGCCTGCTCAAGGATTTCGTGCGCGAACAGAATGGCCGCGTCATCGTGCGCGGGCTGCGCGCCGTGTCCGACTTTGAATACGAATTCCAGATGGCCGGCATGAACCGCCATCTGCTTCCCGACGTTGAGACGCTGTTCATGACGCCGTCCGACCAGTACCAGTTCATCTCGGGCACCATCGTTCGCGAAATCGCCCAGCTTGGCGGCGACGTCAGCAAGTTCGTGTTCCCTTCCGTGGAGCGCTGGCTTCAGGAAAAGGCCAAGGAACGCCGCGAACAGTCCTGGCCGGGCTGAAGCCCCGTCCGCAACCTCCCCGAAGGGGCGCGCAGGCGCCCTTTTCGCGCTTTTCGGGCCCCGGCCGCCCGGCGCTACAATGGCCGGGCCAATCGCCTTTTCGCAGCCCATCATGGCCCTGACCATCACCGAAGAATGCATCAATTGCGACGTTTGCGAGCCCCAGTGCCCGAACGACGCGATCTCCATGGGCGAGGACTACTACGTCATCGACCCCGACCGGTGCACGGAATGCGTCGGCCATCATGACGAGCCCCAATGCAAGGTCGTCTGTCCGGTGGAATGCATCGAGCTGCACCCGCAATGGAATGAAGGCCAGGAGCAGCTCATGGCCAAGTACCGCCGTCTTACCGGTGCCGCATGAGCGACGCGGCGCCGCCCAGCATCAACCTTTCCCCCTCCCCGCACCACGCCCGACGCGACATCTCCGCGTCCGCGGTCGCTGCCGGGCTGGTGGCCGTTCTGGTCAGTTTTGGCGGCACCGCCGTGCTGATGGTGCAGGCCGGCCACGCCGCGGGCCTGGATGCCGCGCGCATCGGCTCGTGGATCGGCTCGCTGAGCCTGGTGCTGGGTCTGGGCGGCGCGTTCTACAGTCTACGCACGGGCCTGCCCGTGGTCATGGCCTGGTCCACGCCCGGCGCGGCGCTGCTCGTCACCGCGCTGGCGGGCGTCCCCTTCAATGAAGCCGTCGGCGCCTTTGTACTGGCGGCCGGACTGACGCTGGCCTGCGGGCTGTTCGGCTGGATCGATCCCATCCTGCGCCGCATTCCCGGCGAGGTCGCCGCCGCCATGCTGGCCGGCGTGCTGCTCAATTTCGGCATGGGCATCTTCAGCAACATCAACAAGCAGCCCGCGCTGGTGCTGGCCATGTGCGCCGCGTACCTGCTGTGCCGCCGCTTGGCGCCGCGCTACGCCGTTCTGGTGGTGATGGCCGTGGCGGTGGCCATGGCGGCCGGGATGGGCCTCATGCAGGTCGACCAGCTGGATTGGCGCCTGACCGAATTCGTGTGGACGACGCCCGCCTTCAGCGCGCAGGCAGCGGTCAGCCTGGGCATTCCTCTTTTCGTCGTCGCCATGGCGTCGCAGAACCTGCCCGGCCTGGCCATCCTGCAGGCCGCAGGCTACCGTCCCCCGGCGTCACGCCTGGTCGCGGCCACCGGCCTGCTGGGCCTTGTAGCCGCCCCCTTCGGCGCGCACAGCGTCACCATGGGCGCCATCAGCGCGGCAATCTGCACCGGCCCCGAGGCACATCCGGACCCGGGCAAGCGCTACATCGCCGCTGCCACCTACGGCGTCAGCTACGTCGCGCTCAGCATCGTCGCGGGAGCGGTTGCGGTCTTCTTCCAGGCCCTGCCCGCCGCCCTGCTCGCAGCGCTGGCCGGCCTGGCGCTGCTGGGCACGATCATGGGCGGCATGGCGGCGGCCATGGCCAACCCGCAACGGCGCGAGGCCGCACTCATCACGCTGCTGGCGACGGCGTCGGGATTCAGTTTCTGGGGAATTGGGTCGGCCTTCTGGGGCCTCGCGGCGGGCCTCTTGGCTCACACCGCTTTCGAATACAGGCGCGCCCGCGCCGGCGCTTGAAAACCGGCGCCGGCCGCGTTCAGGCCGGCCAGGCGGACACGGGCGTGTCCGGGTGCACCTTCATGATGCGGCAAGGCACCTGCACAAAATTTGAAATCCAGGCCGCGGCCAGTTCGCCTTCGTCAACGACGTCGATGGTTTGATCACCCACCAACATGCTGTAGCGCACGCTGTCGTCGTCTTCGATCACGTCCAGCGGAATGTCCATGCGCAGCATGCCCGGCGCCTTCAGCACCAGGTACCCGAGGCGCAGCTCTACCGACACCTCAGCCAGCCTGGGGCATAGCTCGCGATTCAACCACTGCCCCGAATCATTGGCCACCAGCCATTGGCGGTGGTAGCCGGCCGCTTGCGTCTGCGTCGTCACGCCGCATTCGGCGATCGGTTGGAATTGGCCGTCGGTCATTTGCCCAGGAGTCCTTTCAAGGCCTTGTCCACTGCGGCGCCGCTCTTGCCCTTGCCGGTGACCGCTTCCCTGAGCTTGTTCTCCAGGCTGCGCTTCAAAATGCCGCCAATGGCGTCCTTCCAGAGCAACGTGTACGAGGGGTTGTCGAACGGGCCCTTGAAATGGACGGGAATGGTCACGTCCTTCAGATCGATCAGTTCCTTGCCGTCGGGATTAGCCGCCGGGTTGATGACGCGCGCGCGCGCCACCAGATCCAGCTCGCTCTTGACGAAGTCGATGGTGGCCGGATCGCCTTGCGTGACGCGCAGCAGCGGCGACACGAAGTTCAGCCGCTTCACCGTGGCGATGCCCTTGGCGATGGCGAAGTCCGCGTCCAGTTCCGAGAACTGCGTCTGCTTGGCAGTGTCGGCGTGAACCGTTTCGTTCTGCGCATCCGGCGAAAAGCGCGCCTTCAGGTCGCGCAACGTCTGCGTCAGGTCGATGCCCTTGACGGCGCCATCACGCAGCTTCAATTGCAGCGTGCCGCCCAGGCCGCTCTTCATCGCGTAGATGTTGGCGCCGCCAGTCTTCAGGTCCAGCGTCAGGTTGCCCGTGCCGCTCAGGACGTTGCGCTTGGCCAGGTCCACCAGCAGGGGTTCGATCGCGATGCCGGCCAGCGTCATCTTGGTGGCGATCTGATTGCCCTGCGCCGCGTCCACCGACAGCGCCCCCGCCAGCTTGCCGCCGTACAGGCCTGCCGCGAGATCGGAGATGTCGAGCTTGCCCTTGTCCAGCTTGACCGCCGCCGAGACTTCATCGGCCTTCAGGCCGCGCACGACCAGCTTGCCCACCTTCAGCGTGCCGTTGACGCTGGGGCCGACCAGCGCCGACAGGTTGATCGTATCGTCGACGGGCGCGGCGGGCGCCGGAGCCGGCGCGGGCTTGCTGTCGTCCTTCTTGCCGTCCGCGGGCGGCTTGGGCGGCGCGGCCACCACGGGCGGCACCAGCTTGTCCAGATCCAGCGTATCCACGGCCAGCGCAAACTTCATCTGCGGCGCCTCCGACAGCTTCGTGATGTCGGCGCTGAGGTCGAACTTGCCGCCTTCCAGCACGGCGTTGATCTTGCTGGTGGCCTGATCCTTGAGCAGGTCCACCGTCAGGCTGCCGATCACCGGAATCTGCAGGCTGCCCTTGGGCAGGCCGGGATCGGTGATGTTCACGTCGCCACGCAGCGCCGACATGGCGCCGCTGCGCATCAGCAAATTCAGGCTGAGCGGCGAAGCAAAGTTCAGCTTCACCACGCGTTCGCCCTTTTTGGACGTGCTGTCCAGCTTGGCTTCCTTGATGTCCAGTTCGCCGGCGTTGCCGCTGATGCCGTTCAGGCCGAAGCTGGCGTCCAGCCCGCTGATCCGCACCCGGCCGGTCAGGGCCTCGCCGGTGGCCGACGCGGGCGAGATATTGAGCGCCGGCGCATCGACAGCCAGTTCGAAGGGGCCATCGGCCACGCCGCCCTTGGCGCGCACGGCCAATTTTTCGATCTGGAGCTGGCTCTTGTGCGGGTCGATCGCCAACTTGGGGATCGCCACGCTGGCTTCCACATTGGTCGCCTTGGCCGAGGGTTCGGTCACGTCGCCCTGGAACAGCAGTTCCAGGCCGCCCACGTCCAGCGCGGACTTTTGCCCGTTGAACGCCAGATTGCCGCGCATCACCAGGCTCTTGGCCTCGGCGCCGGGCAGCTTGCCGTCCATGCGCAGGTCCAGCCGCTGGGCGGCATAGCGCTTGGCCGAAGGATCCAGCGTCAGCAATGCCTGGCCCGTCAGGTTGGCATCCACGCGCGGATAGCCGCCTTCGACGCGCGCGGTCATGCGCACATCGAACGGCTGATTGAACGTGACGCGGCCGGTGTTGGCGTTGATACGGGTAACCGCCACAGCCATGCCCGTTATCTCGTCCTGCAGCTGCACTTCGCCGTCCTTCAGGTCCAAGCCCGCGATGTCGATCTGCATGTTGTTGCGCGACGGCGGCATGTTGCCGCTGGTGATCGCCTGCGCGGCGGTCTGGGCCGCGCCCACCAGGGCCTCGGCCGGATTGCTGGGCGCATCGGTGACCGGCTGCGTGCCGCCCACCAGATTGCTGAAATTGAACTGGCCCTGCTTGTCCCGCACCACGCGCGCTTTCAGCCCGCTGATTGCGACGTGGTCCACGACAAAGCTGTTGGACAGCAGCGGCCACACGGCCACGGCAAGCCGCGTGCTCTCGATGGAGGCAAACGTGTCCGTGCTATTGGGTTCGGACAGGGATACGCCCTGCACGTACAAGCCGATCCGCGGGAAGAGCGATAGCTCGATCTCGCCGTCGATCGTCAGCGTGCGCTGATAGCGTTCCTGGACAAGCTCTTCCAGCTTGTACTTGTACGCGTTGGGATCGAATGTCAGCAAGAAGATGGCCAGGCCGACGACGGCCACGACAACCAACACTACCAGGCCTATCAAAATGCGCTTGAACCACGTTTTCATTGCTGCCCCGTCGGTACCTCGACTGGAAATCCTTGATACCGCCCACCGCGCGACGCGCGGGGAAGGTGCGTTGCCGGCGGAAGACCGCTGGCCTATTGAACTGTCTGCATTGCAGGGCTTGCCTTGCTGGCTTGCCTTTTCGGGCATGCCTATGGGGCGTGTCCTCGCTCCTGCCGAGCCTGCGGCATTGGCGCCAAAGGAAGGTGCTACCGAGGAAGGTCTGCTGAGGACGCCGGTAATCCAGCGTGCAGATAACCGCTATCGTAACAAATCAGGCCGACAAGCGGGATCGGCCAAGCTGACGGCTTCCTGATCGACGGATTGTAGGGCTAGAATGATTGATCTATCAATTATTGATGCGTCCAACAATGTCCGCGCCCGCCCCCACTCCGCCACACTCGCCCGGCCAGATCCTGCCCTTTCGGCAAACCCTGCTGGCCATGCTGGGCATGTGCTTCGTGATGATGCTGGTCGCCATCGACCAGACCGTGGTGGGCACCGCGCTGCCGACCATCGTGGCGGAACTCCGGGGCTTCGAGCTTTACGCCTGGGTCGCCACGTCCTACCTGCTGACCTCGGTCATCACCGTGCCCATCTTCGGGCGGCTGGGCGATTACTACGGACGCAAACCCTTTGTCGTGGCCGCCATCGTGCTGTTCACCCTGGCCTCGGTCCTGTGCGGCGCGGCCGACACGATGCTCGAACTGGTGCTGGCGCGGGCGCTGCAAGGCATCGGCGGCGGCATGCTCGTCGGCACCGCTTTCGCCTGTATTCCCGATCTTTTCCCGGATCCCCACGTCCGGCTGCGCTGGCAGGTCATGCTCAGCGCCGCCTTCGGCATCGCCAACGCCGTGGGTCCCACCCTGGGCGGCGCCCTGACCGAACACTACGGCTGGCGCTCCGTCTTCTACGTCAACCTGCCCATCGGCATCCTGGGCCTCTGGTTCGTCGCCCGCTACCTGCCCCACCTGCGCAACCAGAGTCCCGGCAAGGTCCGGCTGGATTGGCAAGGCGCGATTTTGATCGCCGTGGCGCTGGGGACCATGCAGCTGCTCGTGGAACTCCTGCCCAAGGACGGTTTCACGCCCTCCCTCGTGATGCTTGGCGCCGGCAGCATCGCCGCCTTCGCCGCTCTGATCTGGTGGGAGCGCCGCTGTCCCCATCCGCTGCTGCCGCTGGACATGTTCCGCAACCGCGGCCTGGCCATGCTCTTCACCCTGGCCCTGCTGGTCGGCGTGACGATGTATTCCCTGCTCTTCTACGCGCCCCTGCTCCTGCAAGGCGGCTTCGGGCTGTCGCCTCAGCAGGCGGGCCTGCTCATCACGCCCATGGTCGTCTTCATCACCGTCGGCAGCATCGTCAACGGCCGCATCATCACGCGCATCCGCAATCCCAACCGCATGCTGTACGCCGGCTTCCTCCTCATGGCGTTCTCGTGCCTGGGCATCGTCACCACCCACAGCTACACGTCGCACCTGCTGATCGGCGCCTACATGACGATGGCGGGCTTAGGGATGGGCTTCATCATGCCCAATCTCACCGTGTTCGCCCAACAGACCGCCGGCCGCAGCCACCTGGGCATCGCCACCGCGCTTCTGCAATCCTTGCGCATGATCGGCGGCATGCTGGGCACTGCCATCGTCGGCACCATGGTCAGCCACAGCTACTTCAGCGGCGTCGAGTCCACCCTGCGCGGCGCCTCCGCGCAGTGGCTGCCCAAGCTCAACGACCCGCAGATGCTGGTCAACCCGGCGGCCCAGACCGAGTTCCTGGCACAATTGGCCCATCAAGGCCAGGATGGAACGTCACTCATCGAGATCGCGCGCGTCGCGCTGGTGGGCGCCATTCACGAAGGGCAACTCATCGCCCTCGCCGTCGCCGTCTTCGCACTCTGGTGCGTGCGGCGCGTGCCCCTGGTGCAACTGGTCCGGCCATCCAAACCGGAGCCCGCCGGCGTCGGAGAGTAGCTTTTGCCCAAACAACAACAAGGCCTGCAAGTCATCCAGCACATGGGCCAGACGTACCGCGTGATGCAAAGCGCCTTCAGCAGCAAGGTGGGTCATGCGTTGCCGCGGTGGCGGATATTGCTGGCGCTGCATGAGAACGGGCAGTGCTCGCAAAAGCATCTGGCCGAGCGCTGCCGGCTGGATCCGGCGTCATTGACGCGGCAGTTGCAGGCGATGCAGAAGCTGGGATGGATTTCGCGGGCGGTGGATGCCGACGACAACCGGCTGACGAATGCCACGCTGACGGCTGCGGGACAGGCGGTGGTGAATGAGGCGTTGCCGAAGCGGGCTCAGTTTTTTGAGGAGTCGCTTAAAGGGCTGTCAGCGGCGGATGTGGATACGCTGAATCGGGTGTTGAGCGTGTTGGAGGAGAATTTTGTAAGGGCGGCGGGGGATCGAGGCAATTAGGCGCGGCCTTCGGTCACGAGATCAGCGGCAACCCGCCTCCATCCAAAAACAAAAACCCTCGGCCGGCCGGCGCGAGGGTTTTTGTTTTTGGCATTGCCCATCAGAGCGGGCTACACAGATTCTGTGTCCTGGCGGAATCAGACGTTAAACAAGAAATTCATCACATCGCCATCCTGCACGATGTATTCCTTGCCTTCCGCGCGCATCTTCCCGGCTTCCTTTGCGCCCTGCTCGCCCTTGTACGTGATGTAGTCCTCGTACGAGATCGTTTGCGCGCGGATGAAGCCGCGTTCGAAGTCGGTGTGGATGACGCCGGCGGCCTGGGGGCCGGTGGCGCCGATCGGCACGGTCCAGGCGCGGACTTCCTTTACGCCGGCGGTGAAGTAGGTTTGCAGGCCCAGCAGTTTGAAGGCGGCGCGGATCAGGCGGTTCAGGCCCGGTTCTTCCATGCCCATGTCCTTCAGGAAGGCTTCGCGGTCGGCGTCGTCGAGGTCGACGATTTCGGATTCGATCGCGGCGCAGATGGCCACGACAGGCGCGTTGCGGGCGGCGGCGAATTCGGTCAGGCGGTCGAGCAGCGGGTTGTTGGTGAAGCCGTCGTCGGCGACGTTGCCCACGTACATCGCGCGCTTGGCGGTGATGAAGCAGAGCTGGGCGATGTCGGCCTTTTCTTCGGTGGTCAGGTCCAGCGCGCGAATGGGCTTGGCTTCGTTGAGCTGGGCGATGCACTTTTCCAGCACGGCGACGAGGCGTTGCGATTCCTTGTCGCCCGAGCGCGCGGTCTTCTGGTGGCGCTGCAGGGCCTTTTCGGCGGTCTGCAGATCGGCCAGGGCCAGTTCGGTTTCGATGACTTCGATGTCGGCGATCGGGTCGACCTTGCCGGCAACGTGGATCACGTTGGGATCTTCGAAGCAGCGCACGACGTTGACGATGGCGTCGGTTTCGCGGATGTGCGAGAGGAACTGGTTGCCCAGGCCTTCGCCCTTGCTCGCGCCGGCGACCAGGCCCGCGATGTCGACGAATTCGACGGTGGCGGACAGGATGCGTTCGGGCTTGACGATTTCAGCCAGCTTCTGCAGGCGCGGATCCGGCACTTCGACAACGCCGACGTTGGGCTCGATGGTGCAGAACGGATAGTTCTCGGCGGCGATGCCGGCGCGGGTCAGAGCGTTGAAGAGTGTCGATTTGCCAACGTTGGGCAGGCCGACGATGCCGCATTGCAGAGCCATGGGAATCCTGTGTAAGTACGGTATTGAGCGTTAACGGCGTAGTTTACCCCGGCAGGGTGAAACGACGCCTGATGGGCGGGGGTGATGCGGCCCCAAAGTGGCCCCGATGTGGCGGCGCCGCGAGACTTAACCAGCCGCCGTCGGCGCGTAGCGCATGACCAGCCAGATCATCAGGATTGGCCCGGCATTGAAGACCGAATGCAGCAGGATCGCGGCCCCGATGCCCCGACGAATGCGGATCCAGCCCAGCACCAGCCCTGTCAGCCACTGCGGCAGCACCAGCAGCGGCAGCAGCCAGTATGGGGTCTTGCTGTAGACGAAGTTGGTAAGGTGAACCGCTGCAAACGTCAGCGCGATCAGATGGAACACCACGCCGAAGTGCTGCAGGTAATACCTGCGCCAGCTCGTATCCCAGCCTTTCAGCGGCTCGGGACGCCGGCGCAGGCCCCACACCGCCAGCAGGATGAACGCAGCCAGCAGCAGGCCCGTCCAGAGCTTTGGTCCCCACAGCACGACGGGCACCAGCGCGGGAATGAGCCACAGCGCCTGGCGCGGCCGGCGCAGGCCGTAGCGGAACAGCATCTCTTCGACCAGCGGCGCCCACAGCACCGCGGTCAGCCACGGAATGTTGTGGGGATCCAGGCGATGCGAGACGCCGCCCAATCCCGCCGCGACAACGGCCACTGGCCCGAGCGCAAAAAGATTGATGGCCCACAGCACCGCGGCCCAGGCCAACAGACGTCCCGGTCCGATGCCAGGCCACCAGTCGGCAAGCAGCCCGCTGCCCCCGGCGCGGTTCGGCAGGCGCGACAGCGGATGCGGACGGCGGAGGAAGCGCCAGAAGTCGGCGATCTCGCTGCGAAAGCGCATCTTTCCGGTGGGCTGGCCTTGTTTCATCAGGACTCGTTGCCGCTATGCAGCTGGCGGGTGGCGAGTGCGAAGTCGCCGGCCAGCATCGACGGCACGACGGCGCGGCAGCGGTCGATGACGGCTTCGATTTCCTTTTGTTCCTCGCGGCGCGGCGGGTGCAGGACGAAGTCGGCGACCTGTTGCGCCAGACCCAGCGTGCGCGGGTGGCCGATGCCGATGCGCAGGCGCCAGAAGTTGGGGCTGCCGAGCGCGGCCTGGATGTCCTTCAGGCCATTGTGGCCGGCGTGGCCACCGCCCTGCTTGAGCTTGACCTGACCGGGCATGAGGTCCAGTTCGTCGTGCAGCACCAGCACTTCCTCGGGCGTCAGCTTGTAGAAGCGCGCCAGCGCGCCGACCGCCTGGCCGGAACGGTTCATGTAGGTGTTGGGCTTGAGCAGCAGGATGTTGTCCGCGCCCAGGCGCGCTTTGGCGACCATGCCGAAAAAGGACTTCTCGAGCGCAAAAGAAGTGCGCAGATCGTCCGCCAGATGGTCGGCCAGCCAGAAGCCAGCGTTGTGCCGGGTGGTTTCGTAGTCGGGACCTGGATTACCCAGTCCCACGATGAGGCGTATGGGAGTAGACATGATGGGGGTGTTTAAACCAAAAAACCCTGCGCATGCAAATGCACACGCAGGGTTTCGGGCGTAAGCCGCGGGAAAGCCGCAAGGGCTTTCCTGCAGGACTTAGGCAGCCGGAGCAGCTTCTTCGGCGTCGTCGGCAGCGGCAGCGCCACCCTTGGTGACCGCGGCGGCCAGCAGGGGGTTGTCTTCACCGCCGTGGGGGACGTACGTCACGCCCATGGGCAGCTTGATGTCGGCCAAGTGGACCGAACCGCCAGCCAGCACGTCAGCCAGGTTGACTTCGATGAACTGGGGCAGAGCCGACGGCAGGCAGGTGATTTCCAGTTCGGTCGTCACGTGGCTGATGATGGCGCCGCTCAGCTTCACAGCCGGCGAGATTTCAGCGTTCACGAAGTGCAGCGGCACCTTGGTACGCAGGGCTTGGTTGGCGTCAACGCGCTGGAAGTCAACGTGCAGGACTTGCGGCTTGTAGGCGTGCCATTGAACCGAACGCAGCAGAACTTGCTCATCCTTGGCGCCTTCGAGCTGCATTTGCAGGATCGATGCGTGGAATTCTTCCTTACGCAGCGCGTGGTAGATCTCGTTGTGGTCGAGTTCGATGTTCAGGGGGGCAGCCGTACCACCATAAACAATGGCGGGAACGCGGCCCGCGCGGCGCAGGCGGCGGCTCGCACTCGAACCCTGGACGCTACGCGCAGTGGCAGTAAATTTCATGGATAACTCCGAAACAATAAAGGTGAAGCAACTTCACCGGTTGAATTCACGGCGCGCAAAGGGCGCGACGTGCTTGCTTGCGCCTTGCCGCGACCAGCGAGGCGCAAAGAACTGCAAATTTGGGCTGTGGCCCGATCAACGCCTACGCGTCAATCGACGAACAGCGAGCTGACCGATTCGGCGTTGGAAATACGCAGGATGGTCTCGCCCAACAGCGCGGCGCACGACAGCTGGCGGATCTTGCTGCTGGCCTGGCCTTGCTCGGAGAGCGGAATGGTGTCGGTGACGACGAGTTCGTCGAGTTCCGACGCTTCAATGCGGTCGATGGCGCCGCCCGAGAGCACGGGGTGCGTGCAATAGGCGTAGACGGCGCCGGCGCCGCGGTCCTTCAGGGCCTGGGCCGCCTTGCACAGCGTGCCGGCGGTGTCGACCATATCGTCCATGATGATGCAGGTGCGGCCGTCGACTTCACCGATGATGTTCATCACTTCCGACACGTTGGCGCGCGGACGGCGCTTGTCGATGATGGCCAGGTCGGCTTCGAGCTGCTTGGCCAGCGCGCGGGCGCGAACCACGCCGCCGATGTCCGGGGACACCACGACCAGGTTCGAGAAATTGCGGCGCCAGATGTCGCCCAGCAAGATCGGACCGGCGTAGATGTTGTCCACGGGAATGTCGAAGAAACCCTGGATCTGGTCAGCGTGCAGGTCCATGGTCAGGACGCGGTCAACGCCAGCCACTTGCAGCATGTTGGCCACGACCTTGGCCGAGATGGCCACGCGCGCCGAACGCGGGCGGCGGTCCTGGCGGGCATAACCAAAGTAGGGAATCGCGGCGGTGATGCGGCCGGCCGACGCGCGGCGCAGGGCATCGACCATCACCATGATTTCCATCAGGTTGTCATTGGTGGGAGCACAGGTGGGCTGCAGGACGAAGACGTCCTTGCCGCGCACGTTCTCGTTGATCTCGACCATCACCTCGCCGTCCGAAAAACGACCGACGGTCATCTTTCCCAGGGACATGTCGAGGTGGTTGACTACGTCCACGGCCAGCCGAGTGTTGGCGGTGCCCGTGAAAATCATGAAGCTATCGTTTGCCATGATGGATGATGCGATGGTCGTTTGAGACACTAACGATTGATGCGGGTGAGACACCTGCGGGGTGATACCTGGTGCAGCGCGTTCAACTTGCACCAGCGAATCCGGAAAATAAAAAAGCTGCTGAACCCGGGCCAGTGTCTTACAGGCGTGTTCAACAGCTTTTTTATGTATTCGGTTGGCTGGGGAGGAAGGATTCGAACCTTCGCATGCCGGAATCAAAATCCGGTGCCTTAACCAGCTTGGCGACTCCCCAACTATCTTGCAATCCAATTCCGCAACGGATGTTCAGCTAACCCAGTACATGCCTGCACTAACCGAAACCGTGGATGCGTTTGGCTGAATGTTTTATCAGCGCCGCGCATTATAGCGGTAATTTCTTGTTCTGCCAAAAGAGCCTGCGATGTTTCGGAAAATTCGGCGAATAAACATGCGCCCGATCCCGACATGCGAACAGGAAAACCCCGTTCAGCAAGCCACCGCGATGCCCCAAGCACTTCAGGATAAAGACGGTAGACCACCGGCTCCAAATCATTTTTTCCGTAAAGCGCGCATCCTTTGGCAAACTCACCGCTGGATTCGCTTGGCAAAAATGTTTGCGAAGCAAGAAAGTCCGCTATTGTGATGTAAGAAGAATCCCTTGTCAAATCGGGTGCGGAAAATATTCCAACAGTCGGCACGCTGGCATCAGGTTGCGCCACCAGATAGGCGCGTTCGGGCAGCGTCACGGCGGTGAGATCTTCGCCGATGCCTTGCGCAAATGCCGACTGGCCGAAGACAAAGACAGGCACATCCGCGCCCAGCGGCAGGGCCAGCGCCATCAGCTCCTGACGCGAGAGTCCCGTGTTCCACAACTTGTTCAAGGCGATCAGCACGGATGCCGCATCGCTGGACCCGCCGCCCAATCCGCCGCCTTGCGGAATGCGCTTTTCAAGGCTGATCTGCGCGCCCTGGCGCGTGCCCGTGGCCTTCTGCAGGGCGCGCGCGGCGCGCACGGTGAGGTCCTGGTCTTCGGGAACGCCCGGCAGGTCGGTGGCGCGGCTGATGACGCCATCGGACCGCACATCGAAGTGCAGCGTGTCGCACAGGTCGATGAAGCGAAACACTGTCTGCAGCAGGTGATAGCCGTCGGCGCGGCGGCCCACGACGTGCAGAAAGAGATTCAGCTTGGCGGGAGCGGGAACGTCGTAGAGGGTCACGAAAGACAACCGGAGCGGATCAATCCGTCATTCTAGCGAGACAGGCCGGCGCGCCGTGAAAAGCGGCGGGCCAGCCCGTGAGAGAACACGCGTGAGGACGCGTGTGAGGACGCGTCGGATTGGCGCGCCCGCGGCGGACCGAGGCGCTATGCGATGCGTGGCATTACGCGTGCGGCAGCGCCACGCACCGGCGGCATTACGCCAATTGCGGCGTCACACTGCCGCCAAGGCGGGCAGCGGGCGCGTCGATGACCTGTCCGTCCGGCAGCTTGAACACCGAAACGGCGCCGGCCAGTTGGCGCGCCTGCTCTTCCAGTGCGCCAGCCGCGGCGGCGGCTTCTTCGACGAGGGCGGCGTTCTGCTGCGTCACGCTGTCCATCTGCGAGACGGCGCGATTGACCTGGTCGATGCCGGTGGCCTGCTCTTCCGAGGCTGCCGAGATCTCGGCCATCAGGCTGGTCACGCGCTGCACGGATTCGACGATCTCGCGCATCGTGGCGCCGGCGTTTTCAACCTGCTCCGAGCCCACGCCGACCTTCTGCGCGGAGTCTTCGATGAGCTGCTTGATTTCCTTGGCGGCGGCGGCGCTGCGCTGCGCGAGCGTGCGCACTTCGCTGGCCACGACCGCAAAGCCCTTGCCCTGCTCGCCGGCGCGCGCGGCTTCGACCGCGGCGTTGAGCGCCAGGATGTTGGTCTGGAACGCAATGCCATCGATCACGCCCACGATGTCGGCGATACGCGACGAGCTGCCCGAAATCGCGTGCATGGTTTCCACCACGCTGGACACGGCCTCACCGCCGCGCTGTGCAACCGCCTGCGACGCGGCCACCATGCGGTTGGCTTCGCGTGCGGTGTCGGCGTTCTGCTTCACGGTCGTGGCCAGCTCTTCCATGCTGGCCGCGGTTTCTTCGAGCGAAGCGGCCTGCTCTTCGGTGCGGCTGGACAGATCGGCGTTGCCGGACGAGATTTCGCGTGCGCCGACGTTGATCTCGTCAACGCCGCGGCGCACGGCCGACACGGTACGCACCAGGCTGTCCTGCATGGCCTTGAGGGCTCCGATCAGCGCACCGATTTCGTTCTTGCCCAGATCCGCCACACGGCGCGTCAGGTCCCCTTCGGCGATGCGGCGGAAGACCTCGCCCGCTTCCAGCAGCGGACGCACGATCATGCGGCGGATGAGGACGTGCGCACCCACGGCCATCAAGAGGCCCAACGCAAGCAACCCGGCCAGCAGCGAGCTGAACAGGGTGTGGAACATGGAGATTTCGTCCATGACCGTCTGTCCGGCGCCCTCGGCGCGCAGGACGAACGCGTCGCGTTCGCTCATCAGGCGCTCTTGCACGGACTGGGTGCCCTGCTTGAAGTAGGCGTCCATGTCGCCGGCCTCAAGCACGCGGCCCACGTTCTGCAGGTTGGTGCTGAGCTTGGTGTAGGCGTCGATGATGGCGGCGGATTCGGCCTTTTCTTCAGCGGACAGGCTGCCGGAGAAGCCCTGGAAGGCGCGGTCGGCCGACACGATGCGCTGGCGCGCGGCTTGAAGCGAGCTCTTGTCGTCGGTGTTGCCCTGCGCGACGCGCGTGGCGTAGCGGCTCAGGTCCGTACGGGCCGCGACGAGCGACAGCGACGCGGCATTTACCGCGTTGACCTGCTGCGCCGACAGGCGATAGAGCTGCTCGACATCGTGGTTGGTCTGCCGCAGGGCAACGAAGCCCATGCCGCCAATCACCAACTGGAAGGTGAAAAAGATCGCGATGATTCCCAACAGCACCGTCGCGATGCGTGTGTTCCTGAACATTGGCCATTCTCCAAAAGGGTGGCGGCAGACGAGCGTCGACCCCGAATTGCTGCGCCGCGCGCGAACTGGGCGCGGCGCAGGGAGAATTATTCAGTCAAGTCAATATATTTCAAGCGGTAACACGGCCCAATTTGCGGCGGTTGTTTGCTTGATTGAAATTGCAGGGATGTGATAGGGGTTTACCCTTAAGCACAACGCGCGGCGCTTGGCGGCGCGCGGCGTCACGACTGGTTGACGACAAGCCGCACCAGGATGCGGCGTCCCGGCTCCTGGCGTTCCAGCACCAGCAGTTGCGGGCCCTTCGCGTCGTAACGGGAGAGCTTGGCGCGCCAGCCGCCCTGTTCGAATGCCACGGGACGGCCCAGTTCGTCGCGGGTCACGTCGGTGGCTTCGGGATCTGCGGGCAGTTTGCCGCGCAGCCAGTCGCGCAGCCCGGAGACCGGCATGCTGCTGCCCAGCGCGTCTTCAGCCAGCGCATCGGGGTTGTCGGCGACCAGCCGGGTGCCGTCCGCCTTGGTCAGGCTGGCGGCGCCGGGCGTGCCTTCCACGCGCGCTTCGGTCGAGCCCAGCGGGTTGGTCAGGTCCAGCACATACCGGCGGCCATCGTCGGACCAGGAAAAACCGCCCTGCACCGCGTTCTGCTTGCCGCTTTCTTCGTTGACGGTGATGGCAAAGCGCCCAATGCGCGAAAACGCGTCGGCGCTGGCGCCTTCGATCGGCTTGGGCAAGGACGTGCACGCCGCCAGCGTAAAGGCCAACAACGCCAGCGCCATCCAGCGCAAGCCGCCCACGGCGCCGCGCAACCCTGCAAATACTGCCGTCACAGACTGACTCCGAGGCGCTTCACGACATCTTGAACCGTCTTGTTCTTGGGATCCTTGCGCAGGGCCGCGCGAAGCAGGTCCGTGGCCTGATCGCGCTTGCCTTGCGCCCATAGCACTTCGGCCAGATGCGCGGCGATGTCGGCTTCGGGACGCACGCTGTAGGCGCGGCGCAGATAATCCGCGGCGGCGGTCGTGTCGCCCATGCGGAATTTGACCCAGCCCATGCTGTCCAGAATGAACGGATCGTTGGGCGACAACTCCAGCGCCTGCGTGATCAGGTCCAGGGCCTCGGGCAGGCGCTGATTGTGGTCCGCCAGCGTGTAGCCCAGCGCGTTGTACGCATGGGCGTGGTCGGGATCCAGCGCGATGACCTGGCGCAGCATGCGCTCCAGGTCGGCCAGGCGGTTCTGGCGTTCGTACAGCATCGCCAGTTCGTATTTGATTTCGACCGTGTCCGGCAGCGCCTGGTCCGCGGCTTCCAGGGCGGTGACCGCCTGGCCGATGCGGTCGGCGTCGCGCAGGATCTGCGCCTTGGTCAGCGCGCCCAGGGCGCGTTCTTCTTCGTCCTGCGGACCGGCCGAGTCGATCATGGCCAGCGCGTCATCCACGCGGCCGCTCTTGGCGCGCAGCGCGGCCTGGCGCATGCGCACGGAATAGCGCAGCGTGGGGTCGTCGATGCGGCCGAGTTCTGCGATGGCTTCGTCGTAATTGCCCTGATCTTCGGCAATGCGCGCCAGCAGCACGTGGGCATCGGCGGCGGCCGCGCCGGCATCCGTGGCGCCCGGGACCGTGGCCCGCTGGCGCTGGTTCTGGACATCCAGGTACTGCTGCAGCAGGGTCTTGGCCTGCGGGAGCTGTCCGGACTTGTAGGCCAGTTGCGCCTGCATGAAGAGCAGGTCGAAATCTTCGGGCGACCGGCGCGACATGGCTTGCAGTTCGGCCAGGGCGGCGTCGTAATCGCCGCTGTCGGCCAGTTGGCCGGCCAGCATCAGGCGCACCTTGCGGGCGCCCGGGTTGCGGTTGATGAATGCGCGGGCCTCGGTTTGGGCGCGCTTGGGGTCGACCTTGGAACCGTACTCCAGCACGCGCTGGGCGGCGCCTTCGGATTTGGGATCGGCGGCCAGCGCGGCGCGGGATTCCTGCGCGGCGCGTTCGTAGTCGCCGGCGGCCGAGGCCACGTCGGCCAACGCCAGGTGCGCCGCGGGCAGCTTGCGCACGCTGTCGCTCAGGGACTCGTCCAGGATGCGGAGCGCGAGGCGGCGGTCGTTAAGGCGGCTGAGCACGGCAAGCGCCTGGCCAATGGCGGCCGGCTTGTCGCGCGAGGAATCGATGCGTTTGCGCAGCGCCTGGGCCAGGCCCTTGGTCTGGCCATTGGCGGCCGCCAGCGCCAGCTCGGTGGAGCTGGCTTCGACGTCGTTGGGAGCCAAGCGGGCCCAGACGCGGGCCGCGTCCAGCGCGCCGGGCAGGTTGCCTCCGGCAAGCTGGAACTCAAGGCCGCGGCGGGCCAGGCGGGGATCGCCGGTGTCACGGGCCAGACCGACCATGGTGGTGGCGGCGGTGCCGTACATGCCCCGCTGGGCGGCGATTTCGGAAGCCAGTACGCGGTAGAAGATATCGCCGGTCAGCGATACATAAGGAAGCTGGCCTGGGCGCAGGCGGATGACTTCGGTTTCAGGTTGGCGGCTTTGCGGGGCCATCCGGGGCCCCGTCGCGTCACGCGTCCGGCCGTCGGCGGCCTGGGCCGGCGGGGCCATGATTGCTGCCAGCGCAAGCCCCAACGCGGCGATCCCGATATTCATTTGTTTAAAAGACGACTTCACGCGGCCCGTCCGGTTGATGGCACAATCTTCGTACACGCAATTGATGATCTTACACTGGCTCATGCCGGAACTGCCTGAAGTCGAAACCACGCGCCGAGGAATCGACGCCATCATCACCGGCCAGACGCTGTCGCGACTGGTTGTCCACGAACCCCGCATGCGTTGGCCCATCCCGCCGGAGCTGCCGTCCCTGATCGGCGGACGCACGGTGCTGGAATGCGCGCGGCGCGGCAAGTACCTGCTCCTGCGCTTCGAACATGGCACCCAGATCGTGCATCTGGGCATGTCGGGCTCGCTGCGCAGCGTGTCGCCCGGGGAATTCCTGCGCAAGCACGATCATGTCGAATGGATCTTTGACGGCGCGGTGCTGCGCCTGCACGACCCGCGGCGCTTTGGCGCGGTGCTGTGGCACGACGCCGCCGCCGGTCCCATCGAGGCGCACCCGCTGCTGGCCAAGCTGGGCATCGAACCCTTCGACCCGCGGTTCGACGGGGCCTGGCTGCACCGGCATTTCCAGAACCATTCCGCCGCCATCAAGCAGGTGCTGCTGGCCGGCATGGCGGTGGTCGGCGTGGGCAACATCTATGCGTCGGAAAGCCTGTTTCGCGCCCGCATCAATCCCAAGACACCCGCCAACAAGCTGTCGCTGGCCCGATGCGAGCGGCTGGCCGACATGGTGCGAGCCACGCTGGCCGACGCGCTGACCTCCGGCGGCAGCACGCTGCGCGACTACGTGGGCGCCAGCGGCGAGCCGGGCGCTTACTTTGAGATCCACGCGGCCGTGTACGAGCGCGAAGGACTGCCTTGCCGGGTCTGCGCCACCCCGATCCGCCGATTCGTCCAGGGGCAGCGCGCCACCTACTACTGCCCGAAATGCCAGCGGAATTGACTTCTGCCGGTCCGCCGCGCCTGGGGAAATCACCGTTACAACTCGGGAATTCGTTTATAGCAAACGTATTGCACGAAAACTAACGCAGGGCTATATTTCCTTCCACACACCCTATTCCTATAAAAGTGGAAGGAGCCTCCATGAGCAAGCAATTCGCCTCGCACGCGGACATGGACGACAAGGTCGTCTCGTTCGAAAAACTGTCCGACAACGCCTATGCCTACACGGCCGAAGGCGACCCCAACACGGGCGTGATCATTGGCGACGAGGCCGTCATGGTGATCGACACCCAGGCCACGCCGGTCATGGCCCAGGACGTGATCCGCCGCATCCGCGAAGTCACGGACAAGCCCATCAAGTACATCCTGCTGTCGCACTACCACGCCGTGCGCGTGTTCGGCGCGTCGGCCTACAACGCCCAGGAAATCCTGGCCAGCCGCGACACCTATGACCTGATCGCCGAGCGTGGCGAACAGGACAAGGCCAGCGAGATCGGCCGCTTCCCCCGCCTGTTCCGCAACGCCGAATCGATTCCCCCGGGTCTCGTCTGGCCGACCATGACATTCAAGGGCGAAATGACGGTCAACCTGGGCAACCTGGAAGTCAAGCTGCTGCAGGTCGGCCGCGGCCACACCAAGGGCGACACCATCGCCTGGCTGCCCGAACAGAAGATCCTGTTCGCGGGCGACTTGGTCGAATACCAGTCCACGCCCTACTGCGGCGACGCCTACTTCCGCGATTGGCCCACCACGCTGGACGCGCTGTCGGGCTTTGAAGCCGAAAAGATGGTGCCCGGCCGAGGCCCGGCACTGAAGAACGCCACCGAAGTTCGCCAGGGTCTGGCCGGCACGCGCGCCTTCCTGACGGACCTGTACGGCGCGGTGAACCGCGGCGTGGCCGAGGGCAAGGACCTGAAGACGATCTACCGCGAGGTCTACGACTTCATGAAGCCGCGCTACAGCGACTGGGTCATCTTCGACCACTGCATGCCGTTCGACGTGTCGCGCGCCTTTGACGAGGCCTCGGGCCACACGCATCCGCGCATCTGGACGGATAAGCGCGACCTGGAGATGTGGGCCCAGCTGGAAGGCTGACCCCCCTCCCTGACCTGACAAGCAAGAACCGGACACGCGCGCCCCTTGCGGCGCAGCGTGTCCGCATAACTAGAAAATGACCCACACAGGAGACAACCGTGGGAGACATCGACTTTCAGGCGATGGAGTTCGCCTATGAAAAGCACGCGGACCAGACGGCAGCCGACCCGGCCCGCCATCAGGTCGTGGTGGTGGGCGCCGGCCCTGTCGGCCTGACCACGGCGCTGGACCTGGCGCGCCAGGGCGTGCGTGTGGTGGTGCTGGACGACGACTACCGCTTGTCCACAGGATCACGCGCCATCTGCTTTTCGAAGCGCACGCTGGAGATCTGGGATCGCCTGGGCGTCGGCCAGCGCATGATCGACAAGGGCGTGTCGTGGAACGTGGGCAAGATTTTTTTCCGCGAACAGGAAGTCTGGCGTTTCGACCTGCTGCCTGAACCCGGCCACCGCCGACCGGCCTTCATCAATCTGCAGCAGTATTACGCCGAAGGTTATCTGTACGAGCAGGCCCGCCAGCAGCCCAACATCGAGCTGCGTTGGAAGAACAAGGTCGCCGGCGTCATGCAGGGCGATGACGGCGTAACGCTGACCGTCGAAACGCCCGAAGGGCCTTACACGCTGCATGCCGATTGGCTGATCGCCTGCGACGGTGCGCGCTCGCCGGTGCGCAAGCTGATCGGCCAGGAAAGCCACGGCCGCATCTTCCGCGACCGCTTCCTGATCGCCGACGTCAAGATGACGGCGGATTTTCCGTCCGAACGCTGGTTCTGGTTCGATCCGCCCTTTCATCCGAACCAGTCCGTGCTCCTGCACCGCCAGCCCGACAACGTCTGGCGCATCGACTTCCAGCTTGGCTGGAACGCCGACCCCGTCGAAGCCGTAAAACCTGAAAACGTGCTGCCTCGCATCCGCGCGCTGCTGGGTCCGGACGCGCAATTCGAACTGGAATGGGTCAGCGTGTACACGTTTGCGTGCGAACGCATGGACAAGTTCCGCCATGGCCGCATCGTGTTCGCGGGGGATTCCGCGCACCGAGTGTCGCCGTTCGGTGCGCGCGGCGCCAATAGCGGCGTGCAGGATGCCGAGAACCTGGCCTGGAAGCTCAAGCTCGTCGTGGCCGGCCTGGCGCCCGACACGCTGATCGACAGCTACAGCGCCGAACGTGAATTCGCGGCCGACGAGAACATTCTGAACTCGTCGCGCGCCACTGACTTCATCACGCCCAAGAGCGACATCAGCCGCAGCTTCCGTAACGCGGTGCTCAACCTGGCCAAGGACCACCCGTTTGCGCGGTCGCTCGTAAACAGTGGCCGGCTTTCGCTGCCGGCCACGTATGCCGCATCGCCGCTGAACACGCCGGATGCCGACGCCTTCACCGGCCGCATGGCGCCGGGCGCGGTGGCGCTGGATGCGCCGATGCAGATCCAGGGCGAAGCGGGCTGGTGGCTGTCGCAACTGGATGGCGACTTCGTGCTGGCGGTGTTCTGCGGCGGCGCGCTGCCGGGCCGCGACACGCTGCTGGCGTTGCAGGCGCTGCGGATGGCGCCGGTGCCTGTCAAGGCCGTGCTGGTGGCCGATACCCAGTGCGACCTGTCCGCCGTGGCCGCGGACGTGGCCGTGGTGCGCGACAGCGAGGGGTGCCTGGCCAAGCGCTACGACGCGCAGGACGGCACCGCCTACCTGATCCGCCCCGACCAGCACATCGCCGCGCGCTGGCGCGCTTTCAATGCCGAAGCCGTTGCCGCCGCTGTACAGCGCGCGACGGGCCGCACGTGATTCCAAAGGTTGTCACCATGCTTATCACCGAAACCAACCTGAGCGCGCCGGACGACTTCTATGAAGCGCTGATCGACGCCCATCGCGACCTGACGAACGAGCAGAGCCAGGAGCTGAACGCGGCGCTGATTTTGCTGCTGGCGAACCACCTGGGCGACCTGCCTCTGCTGAAGGAAGCGTTACAGCATGCCCGCGCGTCCGTGACGCAGACCGCTTAAGGACTGCGGCCCCGATCGAGGCAGCGCGGCTCCGGCCGCCTCGGCGTCAACGCGCCGCGCGGGCCCTCATGAACCGACCGCGAAGGTATTGACGATCAATGCGCGCAGCCACTGGTTGCCGCCGTCGCGATCCACCCTGCGCTGCCAGTACATATTGGTCTGCAGTGCGGGCACCTTGAGCGGCGGCGTCATGAAGCGCAGGCCGAACGGCGCGGCGGCGCTGGCCGCCAGCTTCTCCGGCACGGTGGCCAGCAGGTCGGTCGCGCTGACGATGTAGGGCACCGCCGAAAAATGTGGCACGCTGAAGTGCTCGGCCAGGTCCACGCCCGCGCGCTCCATCGACTGATTGACCTGTCCATAAGGCGCCGCGCGCGACACGATCAGGTGACGCTCGGCGCGAAACGCCTTGATCCCCATGCCCGCATGCGCGGTGGGATGCGCCTGGCGGAACAGCGTGGCGTAGCCTTGCCGAAACAGCATCCGCTGCAGCGTGCCGGCCCCCATTTCATCGAACGCGCCGATCGCCAGATCCACCCTGCCCGACTCCATCTCGCGCGGCAGATCCGGCCCCAGCACCCGTACCGAGTCGATGCGCACCTGCGGCGCCTTCTGCACGCAGACTTCCATGAGGCGCGGCATGAAGTGGATTTCACCGACGTCCGTCATGGCGACGCGAAAGCGCCGGCTGCTGGTTGCGGCATCGAACACGTCCTGGTCCTGCAACGCCTGCGACAGCAGACCCAGCGCCTCGCTGACGGGCCCGGCCAGGCGCTGGGCGCGCGGCGTCGGCAGCATGCCCTGCGCGGTGCGCACGAAGAGCTCGTCGCCGAACGCGACGCGCAGACGCCGCAGCGCATTGCTGACGGCGGGCTGCGACAGGTCCATGCGCCGGGCCACCGCGGACAGGTTGCGGTCTTCCAGCAGGTGTTGAAACAGCAGCAGCAGGTTCAGATCCACGTCGCGCAGTTCGGCCATCGGCGCCCCTACTATTCACGAAATTTATAGTCGCTATTTTTGCATTCCCGTAGCCGCAACAGGAATTTTTTCCGACAATGGCACATCGGCTCGGGCGGCGCCCGTCCCGCCACCACATCAAGCTGCGCGGCCAAGCACCGCGCCCGCCACCCAGGAGGATTCCATGGAACTGCAATATCAGACCGGCTTCGGCAACGAATGTGCCACCGAGGCCTTGCCCGGCGCCCTGCCCGCCGGTCGCAATTCGCCGCAGCAATGTCCGTACGGCCTGTACGCCGAGCAATTGTCCGGCACCGCCTTCACGGCGCCGCGCGTGGAAAACCGCCGTTCGTGGCTGTACCGCATCCGTCCGGGCGCGCAGCACAAGCCCTTTGAAGCGTTCGACGGCGCAACGGGTTGGCTGAGCACCTTCGGCCACGGTCCGGTCACGCCGAACCAGCTGCGCTGGAGCCCGATGCCGATTCCCGACGCCCCCACCGACTTCCTGGAAGGCGTGAAGACGTGGGGCGGCAATGGCGGCCCCGACGAACAGGGCGGCGTGGGCATCCATCTGTATGCCGCCAACCGCTCGATGCAGGGCCGCTATTTCTACAACGCCGACGGCGAACTGCTGCTGGTGCCGCAAGAGGGCCGGCTGCGTCTGGCCACCGAACTGGGCCTCATCGACCTGGAACCGCTGGAGATCGCCGTCATCCCCCGCGGTGTGCGATTCCGCGTGGAGCTGCTGGACGGCACGGCGCGCGGCTACATGCTCGAGAACTTCGGCGCGGCGCTGCGCCTGCCGGAACTGGGTCCCATCGGCTCGAACTGTCTGGCCAACGCGCGCGACTTCAAGACGCCGGTGGCCTGGTATGAAGACGTGGACGGCGATTTTGAATTGATCGCGAAGTTCACGGGCGGCTTCTGGCGCGCGTCGATCGACCATTCGCCGCTGAACGTGGTGGCCTGGCACGGCACGCATGCGCCCTACAAGTACGACCTGCGCCACTTCAACACCATCGGATCGATCAGCTTCGACCACCCCGATCCCTCGATCTTCACGGTGCTGACCGCGCCGTCGGACACCCCGGGCACGGCCAACATGGACTTCGCGATCTTCCCGCCGCGCGTCCTGGCCATGGAAAACACGTTCCGTCCGCCCTGGTTCCACCGCAATATCGCCAGCGAATTCATGGGCCTGATCCAGGGCGTGTACGACGCCAAGGCCGACGGGTTCGCGCCCGGCGGCGCCAGTCTGCACAATTGCATGAGCGGCCACGGCCCCGATGCAGAGACCTTCGAAAAGGCGTCGCACGCGGACACCAGCAAGGCGCATTACATCCGCGACACGATGGCGTTCATGTTCGAGACCCGCCGCGTTATCCGCCCGACGGAGCAGGCGCTGGCGTCGGTAGAATTGCAGGGCGATTACTACCGGTGCTGGCAGGGCATCGCAAAGCACTTTGATCCCACGAAGGCGTGACGCAACCGCGTCAGCCTTTGTTGCCGGCGGCGATGCGCGATAAGCGCATCGCCGTTTGGCGTTTGATTCATCCGGCGCATGCAGGCGCATGCGCCGGGCCGGCCCCTCATAAACACACCGAAAGAGACACGCAGCCATGACCACCACGATCAACGAAACCCACGACCCGTCCTTGAAGAGCTGGGTCGCCAGCGCCAATTCGGACACGTCGGATTTCCCCGTGCAGAACCTGCCGTACGGCGCATTCCGCCGCAAGGGCACGCAGGAATCCTTCCGGCCCGGCGTGGCCATCGGCGACCAGATCCTGGACCTGTCCGCGCTGGCCGCCAAGCAGCCGTTCGAAGGACTGGCCGCGGACGCGTTGGCCGCCTGCGCCACCGACAGCCTGAATGCGCTGATGGCCCTGGGTCAATCGCACTGGAGCGCGCTGCGCCTGGCCCTGTCGCGCGCGCTGCGCGAAGGCGCCGCCCTGCGCGCCACCGTGGAACCGCTGCTGGTCGCGCAGGCCGACGCCGAATACACCACGCCCGCCCGCATCGGCGACTACACCGACTTCTATATCTCGGTGCACCACGCCACCGCCGTGGGCAAGCAGTTCCGTCCCGACAATCCCCTGCTGCCCAACTACAAGTGGGTGCCGATCGGCTATCACGGCCGCGCCTCCAGCATCGGCGTGGACCAGAAATTCCCGCGCCCCGTGGGCCAGACGCGCCCCGCCAACGAAGGCGAAGCGCCGCAATTCGGCCCGTGCGCACGTCTGGACTACGAACTGGAACTGGGCATCTTCGTGGGCACCGGCAACGCCCAGGGCGAACGCATCACGCTGGCTGAAGCGGACTCGCACGTGTTTGGCCTGTGCATCCTGAACGACTGGTCGGCTCGCGACATCCAGGCCTGGGAATACCAGCCGCTTGGCCCCTTCCTGTCCAAGAACTTCGCGTCCACGATATCGCCGTGGATCGTCACGATGGAGGCGCTGGAACCGTTCCGCACGCAGTGGAACCGTGGCGCGGGCGAGCCGCAGCCCATGCCTTACCTGGCTTCGGATGCCAACCGGGCCAAGGGCGCGTACGACGTGCAGATGCAGGTGCTGATGACCACCGAGCAATCGCGCGCCGCCAGCAAGCCGCCGGTGAAGCTGTCCAGCAGCAATTTCCGCGACGCCTACTGGAACATCGCGCAGCTCATCACGCATCACACGGTCAATGGTTGCAACCTGCAGCCGGGCGACATGCTGGGCACCGGCACGCTGTCCGGCCCGCAGCCTTCGGAAGCGGGGTCGCTGCTGGAACTGAGCAATGGCGGCAAAACCGCGTTCGATCTGCCGTGGGGCGAAAAGCGCACCTTCCTGCAGGACGGCGACCAGATCATCATCCGCGCCGAATGCGTGAAGGCGGGCTATCCACGTATTGGCTTCGGCGAGTGCTCGGGCGTGGTGCTGCCCGCGCGCGTCTGAGGCGTAAACGGCATAGACAAAGCCACGCAGCGGCGCGCCCGCTGCGTGGCTTTTTTAGTTGACGGGCGGGTTTGTGGAGGCGGGCGATCCCGCGGCGGGCGATCCCGCGGCGGGCGCCCTCGCGGCCGGCGCCCCCGGACGCGCAACCAGCGCCTCGATCTCGTCGTCCTTGGCCTGCCATTGCTGGCCGAGCCATTGGTGGAATGTGGTGCGGAACGCCTTGTCGCGCGAGTAATCGGCCTCGCAGAAGGCGGGCGGCACGGGCAATTGCCGCATGCGCACCACCACCTGCCCTGCGCGCCCGCAGGCAAAATCCCAGAAGCTCGGCGCACCATCCGGATAAGCGATGGTGACGTCGATCATCGAGCGGAACCGCGCGCCCATCGCATTCAGCGACACCGCCAGCCCGCCCGCCTTGGGCTTGAGCAGATGGCGGTAAGGCGAGTTCTGCGCCGCGCGCTTGGCTTCGCTGAAACGCGTGCCTTCGGCAAACAGCATCACGCTGGTGGGCACCAGTGAAAACTTGGCGCAGGCTCGGCGCGCGGCCTCTTGGTCCTGGCGCCCGAGGTCCGGGTTCTTGCGCAGGGCTGCCTTGCCGTGCCGTTTCATGAAGGGAAAGTCCAGCGCCCACCACGCCAGTCCGATGACCGGCACGTAGAGGAGCTGCTGTTTGAGAAAGAACTTGAGCAGCGGGATGCGCCGGTTCAGCGAGTACTGCAACACGAAGATGTCGACCCACGACTGATGGTTGCAGTTGACCAGATACCAGTCGGCGTAACGCAAGTCCTTGTTGCCCTGGATGTCCCAGGCCTGCGGCTGGATGCGCACGAACCAGCCGGTGTTGCACGACACCCACGCGGTGGCGATGCCGTTCAGGATGGGATCGATGCGCCGCCTGACCGCGGCAAAGGGCAACGCCAGTTTCAGCAGCGAGACCGGCAACAGCAGCAGGCACCAGAACAGCGTGTTGGCGGCGAGCCAGACGGAACTGAATACGCCGGTGATCCATGCCAGGCGGCCCCGCGGCACGGGGATCGCCTGACGGGGCCGCTGGCGCGGCGCGGCTTGTGGGGCACTGGAAAGCGCCGGGGATGCGCTGCGGGGAGCTCCCGAGGAAGGGTTGGGCGTTGTCATGGCCGCCAGTGTGCTATTGGCCCGCGGAATGCGGATTGAGCAGGATCAAGGCAGGCGGCCGGGGTAGCCGCTCTGATCGTCATCGGCTTCATGGCAGGCGGTACTTCTCTTCGCGATACGCCCAGCTTGCCCACAACGCGTGCGCCAGCGCCTCCTGCGTCAGCGCCGGATCGGCCGGCTCCACCGGCGCATACGTTTCGTCCTTGCCGACCGGCGCCGCCTGGTATCGGAACTGGCGCGGCGCCTTGGAGGGCTCCAGCACCAGCAGTTGATCACCCCGCAGATAGCCAAAGTTGTCCGCGTACTGCATCATCGCGCGGTTCGGATCGCGTTGCGTCAGGTCCGCGCCCAGCATGGGGTTCACGTTGTCCAGGCCGATCAGCGACAGCAGCGTCGGCGCCATGTCGATCTGGCTGACCAGGCGATCGTCCTGCCGCGGCGCAATGCCAGCACCCAGGATCAGCGCGGGGATCTGGAAATGGCGCACCGGCACGGGAATGGAACCGTAGACGCGCGAGTCATGGTCGGCGATGACCAGGAACACCGTGTTGTCCCAATACGGCGTCTTGCGCGCCTTGTCGAAGAACTGGCCCAACGCCCAATCCGCGTAGCGCACCGTGTTGTCCACCGTGGCCGGATCGCCCACGGGCTGGATGCGCCCGGGCGGGTATTCCCACGGCGAATGGTTGGTCACCGAGAACGCCAGCGTAAACACCGGCTTGTCGCCGTCCGCGCGCAGCAGGCGGTCGACCTGGTTGAACATGTCCTCGTCCGAGGCGCCCCAGGATCCTTCAAACACGGGGTCGACAAACTTGGGACGGTCCACGATTTCGTCAAAGCCGTTGCCCAGGAAGAAGGCGCGCATGTTGTCGAAGTGGGACTCGCCGCCATACACGAAGCGCGAGTGATAGCCGTGCTTGCCCAGCAACTGCGCCAGCGTGAAAAAGCCCGTCTGCGAGCGCGGCAGCTTGACCACGGCATCGGCCACGCTGGGCAAAAAGCCCGCCGTGACGGCTTCGATGCCGCGCACCGAGCGCGTGCCGGTGGCGTAGGCGCGGTGGAACATCCAGCCCTCCTTGCCCAGCCGGTCGATGTTTGGCGTGAGGTCGCGGCCGCCCAGGCTGCCGACGTACTGCGCGCCCAGGCTTTCCTGCAGGATGATCACCACATTCAGCGGCTTGTCCCGCCGCACGGTTGCCTTCTGCTCATGCAGGCTGGGCAGCTTCGAATCCAGGGGCGCGCCGGTCATGCCAGCCTTCTCGCGCACGATGGTGTTCATCTCTTCAACCGCCATCTTCGGATACATCGCCGCCGACGAACGCTCATCGCGCATGCGATACGCCGCATCGAACACGCTATACAGCGAATTGAGCGCCAGCGCGTTCACCATGGCGTCCGAACTGAAGGCCACTTTGGCGGGATTGATGGGGCGGTGTTCCAGCGTGCCGCGCGCACCCAGGAACACCAGCGCAAGAATCACGAAGGACGCGACGGGCCGTTTCCACCAGCCCATGAACGGATCGCGCGTGCGCGTGGGGAACAGTTTGACCGCCAGCCAGGCCGCCAGGACAAGCGCCACGAAGGCGGCAAGCAGGACGCCCTTGTAGCCCTGCCACAGCATCGAGCCCACTTCCTTCGGATTGAGCAGATAGATGAAGTAAAGGCGGTTGGGCCGGGTGTCGTATTCGGCAATGAACTGCGGGGTCGACACTTCCAGCAGGACATACAGCATCCACCAGACGCGGAACCACCACGCGGTGATGCGCGCGGCAAGCGGACGGTGACCGAACCATGGCGAAAACACCGCCGGCAACGCAATCACCATCGACAGCAGGCACACGTCGATGCGCAGTCCGCCAAAAAGGAGCGGCCCGAGGCCGCCGGCCGCTTCGACGCGGTCCCACATCCAGAAGGCCAGGCCCAGCCGCGACAGAGTCAGCAGCGCGAGGATCGCAACGATGAATCGAAGTGTCAGGCGACGCATGCCAGGGCCCTCCGCGCGTGGGGAAATGCCTGTGCCGATGAAGAATGCGTATTGCCTGATGTGCCGCGCTGAACCATGCCGTTTCGATAGCCAAAAAAATAACCGCGCCAAGAGTAACGCGGTTTTCAGGTTTGCCGATGGCGGCGCAAGCGGCTCAAACGTTGTACGACATCACACGTGAACCATTACCCCTGCGAGAGCGCTACTGCGCACGCCGCAGCCGTTCGCGGCTATTGCTCAGGTGCGTGCGCATCGCGGCGCGGGCAGCCTCGGGATCCTGGCGCGTGATCGCGCTGTAAATGTCTTCATGCTCAAGGTTCACGCGGGCCAGATAGGCTGCGCGGTCTTCGAGCGCGAACTTGGCGGAGTTGATGCGGGTGCGGGGGATGATGGCCGAACCCAGGTGTGCCATCAGGTCCGCGAAGTAACGGTTGTCGGTGGACTGCGCCACCAGCAGATGGAATTGAAAATCCGGCGTGATGGTGTCTCCGCCCGTGTCCAGCGCCTGTTTGAAGGCATCGAGCGCCCGGCGCATCGCCTGCAATTGTTCGTCGCTGCGGCGAATGGCGGCCAGACCTGCGGCCTCGCTTTCCAGACAGATGCGCAGCTCCAGCAGGACCAGCACATCGCGCACGGTGGCAATGTCGGCCGGATCCACGCGGAAATCGCCGCCGCCGCTGGGCTCCAGCGCATAAGTGCCCACGCCGTGATGCGTTTCAACCAGGCCCGAGGCCTGCAAACGCGACAGCGCCTCGCGCACGACGGTGCGGCTGACGCCGAACTGACGCATGATGGCGGATTCGGTGGGGAGCTTGTCGCCGGGGCGGATTTCACCGCTGCGGATGCGTTCGGAAATATTTTCGACCAGGCCTTGCGCCAGGTTGCGGGGACGACGCTGCGGCAAGACAGGGGTATCGGCGGGAGCGTTCATCAGGGATTATCCGAAAGCGGTTGTTCAGCGCTTGACGCTGAAAAATGGCGTTCATTATACTTTGCGAAAGTTGTACGATAACGTACCAGACAAGTCCACTCCACCGCGCCAATCACAGAGCGTTGCGTCATGAGCCGAGCTGTCAACAACATGCCTGCATCCTATCGGTGTCATCGTTTGTTATTGACCGGCGCCGCCGGCAACCTGGGCCTGGTACTACGTCCCCGATTGAAAGCCCATGCGGATATCCTGCGCGTCTCCGACGTAGCGGCGATGGCCCCCGCGGAAGACGGCGAAGAGGTCGTCCAATGCAACCTGGCCGACGCGTCTGCGGTATCGGAAATGGTGCGCGGCACGGACGCCATCGTGCATCTTGGCGGCGTGTCGGTCGAGCGCCCCTTCGAGGAAATCCTTCCCGCCAACATCCAGGGCGTCTACAACGTCTACGAGGCGGCTCGCCTGCACGGCGTGCGCCGCGTGGTGTTTGCCAGCTCGAACCACGTCATCGGCTTTTATGAACAGGGACAGACCTTGGACGCCGGCGTGCCGTTGCGGCCGGACGGCTATTACGGGCTGAGCAAGGCCTACGGCGAAAACCTGTCGCGCTTCTATTTCGACCGCTACGGCATCCAGACCGTGTGCCTGCGCATCGGCTCGTCGTTTCCCGAACCCAAGGACCGGCGCATGCTGGTCACCTGGCTCAGCCATGACGACCTGACCGACCTGGTCATCCGCTCGCTCTTCACCCCCGACGTCGGCCACCTCATCGTGTATGGCGCGTCGGCCAACCGCGACAGCTGGTGGGACAACAGCGGCGCAGCCCTGCTGGGCTTTGCGCCCAAGGATTCTTCCGAGCGGTTCCGCGCGCAGGTCGAGGCGCAGCCCCCACTGGCCGCGGACGATCCCGCGGCGCGCTATCAGGGCGGCGCCTTCGTCAAGGCCGGCCCCTTCCCCTTCCCGAACGCCTGAAGCCTTTCATGTCCATCACCGCCGAACGTCTTGGAACCTTGTTGTGCGGCGTCGGAGAAAGCCCCCTCTGGCGGCCCGCGGACAAGGCGTTCTACTGGACCGACATCCCGGGCAAGACGCTGTGGCGCTGGACACCTGAAACCGGCGCGTTTGCGCACTGGGCGCTGCCGCAGATGGCAGGCAGCATTGCGATGCGCGGCGACGGCTGGCTGCTGGCCATGGAAGACGGCCTTTACGCCTGCGACGCCCTGCGCGAGGGCGAGGCCTGCCTACCCCGGCAACTCGCCGCCGTGGCCCACACCGCGCCCGGCATGCGGTTCAACGACGGCCGCTGTGACCGGCAGGGCCGGTTCCTGGCGGGCACCATGGTGATGGACATGAGCCTTGCCCGGCCCGCCGGCGCGCTGTACCGCCACGATGCGCGCGGCACGTCCGTGCTGCTCGACGACCTGATCGTGCCCAACGGCCTGGCCTTCAGTCCCGATGGCCGGACCATGTACCTGTCCGATTCGCACCCGTCGCGCGCGACCGTCTGGGCTTTTGACTACGACACCGATTCCGGCGTGCCATCCAATCGCCGCGTCTTCATCCCCGCCCTGCCCGCCGGCCGCCCCGACGGCGCCGCCGTGGACGCGGCGGGCTGCTACTGGATCTGCGGCAACGACGCCGGCAAGGTGTACCGCTACACCCCCGACGGACGCCTGGACCGCACCCTGGACGTGCCCGCCGCGAAGATCGCCATGTGCGCCTTCGGCGGCGCCGGCATGGACACCCTTTTCGTCACGTCGATCCGCCCCGCGAACGCCGCAACCGGCGCGCTGGATGGCGCGGTATTTGCCCTGCACCCCGGCGTGCAGGGCCTGGAGGAAACCGCCAGCGCCGGTTAGCACCCGACGGGCGGCTTCGCGCGCGCCCACCCCGAGCAGGCAGTGCATATCAAAGAGCTTCGGGGCCATCACGGCCCTCAACGAAACGCCGTACCCCATCCGGAGGTAGACATGCTGCACCCTCACCTGAGCCGCGCCGTTCTGGCCGCGGCCGCCTTGCTGACGCTGATTCCCGCCACCCACGCCGCCGAGCTGCGCTCCGCGGACATTCATCCCGACGATTACCCCACTGTGCAGGCCGTGCGCCACTTCGGCGAACTGGTCAAGCAACGGACCAACGGCCGCATCACCGTGAAGGTGTTTGCCGGCGGTGCGCTCGGCAACGAAGACGACTCGATCGAACAGGTGAAACTGGGCGCGCTGGCCATGTCCCGCGTGTCGAGCGCGGCGATGCACAATATCTGCCAGACCACGCGCGTGCCGTCGCTGCCGTTCCTGTTCCGCTCCAAAGAGCACCTGCACAAGGTGCTGGACAGCGAGATCGGCGACCAGATCCTGCGCTCGTGCGAGGCCGCGGGGTTCGTCGGACTGGCGTGGTACGACAGCGGGTCGCGTTCCATGTACACGACCAAGAAGCCGATCAAGACGCTGGCCGATGCCAAGGGCCTGAAGATCCGCGTGCAGCAGTCGGACCTGTCCGTCGCGATGGTGGAGGCCATGGGCGGCAACGCCACGCCGATGCCCATGGGCGAGGTCTACACGTCGCTCAAGACCGGACTGGTGGACGCGGCCGAGAACAACTTTCCCAGCTACGAGAGCGCGCATCACTACGAGGTCGCCAAGTTCTATTCGCTGACCGAGCACACCATGACGCCCGAGATCCTGATCTTCTCCAAGCGCCAGTGGGACAAGCTGCCGCCGGAGGACCAGAAGATCCTGCGCGAGGCCGCGCGCGAATCGGTGCCGTACATGCGCAAGCTGTGGGACGAACGCGAGCAGAAGTCGCGCGCGGTGGTCGAGAAGGCCGGTTCGCAGATCTCGCAGGTCGACAAGCCGTCCTTCCAGGGTGCGATGAAGCCGGTGTACGAACGCTTCGTCACCACCCCTGAGATGAAGGACCTGGTCTCGAAGATCCAGGCCGTGCAGTGAGGACATCATGTTGGCCACACCCACGAATGAACCAGATGTCGCCGCGGGGGGCCGGGCGCAAGCCCTGGCTGCCCCGCTGGATGCCTACTCCCGCGCCTGCGCCCGGCTGGCGCGGGCTTGCATGTGGACCAGCGTCTTCGGGCTGATCTGCCTGATCATCGCTGTCTCTTTGCAGATCTTCGGCCGCCACGTCCTGAACAGCACGCCGACCTGGGCGGAAAGCCTCGCCCTGCTGCTCGTGCTGTACGTCACCATGCTGGGCGCCGCGGTCGGCGTGCGCGATGCCGGACACATCGGCTTCGAGTCCCTGCTGGACGCCCTGCCCGCCGCTGGGCAGCGGCGGCTGCGCATCTTCATCCATCTGCTCGTGCTGCTGTTCGGCGTGCTGATGGCCTGGAATTGCGGCGTGCTGGCCGAGTCCGTCGCGGCCTACAAGATTCCCAATTTGGGCATCTCCAATGCGTGGAAGTACATCCCTGCAACCCTGTCGGGCACCTTGATCGCGCTCTTTTCCATCGAGCACATCATCGCGATCCTGCGCAACCAGAAGGTGGTCCCGGCATGGCGCTGACATTGCTTTCCTTCACCTTCATGGGGTTCCTCGTGATCGGCGTGCCGGTGGCCTTTGCCATCGGCCTGTCGTCCATCACGGCCATCATGTACGAGGACCTGCCGCTGGCGGTGGCCTTCCAGCAGATGACCTCGGGCATGAACGCGTTTTCGTTCCTGGCCATCCCCTTCTTCATCTTCACCGGCGAGCTGATGCTGTACGGGGGCATCGCCGACCGCATCGTGAACTTCGCCAAATCGCTGGTGGGCCATGTACGGGGCGGCCTGGGCATGTCCAACGTGGTGGCCTGCACGCTGTTCGGCGGCGTGTCCGGATCGCCGGTGGCGGACGTGTCGGCGATGGGCTCGGTGATGATCCCGATGATGAAGCGCGAGGGCTATCACGCCGACTACGCGGTGAACGTCACGACGCACGCGGCGCTGGTGGGCGCGCTGATGCCGACCAGCCACAACATCATCATCTACACGCTGGCCGCGGGCGGCAAGGTGTCCATCGCGGCGCTGATCGCGGCAGGCGTGGTTCCCGCCCTGATCCTGACCGCGTGCAACCTGGCCGCCGCCTACTTCGTGGCGCGCAGCCGCGGCTATCCGGCGGGCACCTTCCCGGGTTGGAACATCGTGTTCCGCTCGCTGGTTGCGGCGGCGCCAGGGCTGTTCGTGGTGGTGCTGATCATCGCGGGCATCCTGAGCGGCGTCTTCACCGCGACGGAATCCGCGGCCGTGGCGGTGCTGTACGCGCTGGCGCTGACGATCTTCGTCTACCGATCGCTGACGTGGGATCAGTTTGTGCGCGCGGCCAGCAAGGCTGTGAAGACCACCGGCGTGGTGCTGCTGCTGATCGGTATCTCGGCGACGTTCGGCTACCTGATCAGCTTCTATGGCGTGGCCGAAAAGACCGGGCAACTGATGGCATCCATCTCGACGGAGCCGTGGGCCATCTTCCTGATGGTCAACATCATCCTGTTCGTGCTGGGCACGTTCCTGGACATGGCCGCCACCATCCTGATCTGCACGCCGATCTTCCTGCCGATCTGCATGCAGTACGGCATGGGGCCGGTGCAGTTCGGCATGGTGCTGCTGCTGAATTGCGCCCTGGGGCTGAACACGCCACCGGTGGGCACCACGCAATTCGTGGGGTGCGCCATCGGCGGGGTCTCCGTGGGCACGGTGATGCGCACCATCTGGCCGTTCTACGGCGCGCTGCTGGCCGCGCTGGCGCTGGTCACCTACGTGCCGGCGTTCTCGCTGTGGCTGCCGGGCGTGCTGCTCAACTGATGCGGCACGCGCGGGGTGAGCGGCTGGCCGCCCGCCCCGCGATCAATGGATAGAAGAAGACCGCCGCCAGCAGCCACATCAAGGCGGCGGACCAGATCGTCTGGCTGAGGAAATGCGCGCCCTGCAGGATGCGCACCACGGAAAACCCCACACCGGCCCCCAAGCCGATCGCCAGTCCGCTCCAGCGCCATGCCGGGCGGCCCAGCGCCCATCCGGCGAAGTACAGGCTCAGCAACGCGTAGCCCGCGCCGGCATGGCCGCTGGGCAAAGCGCCTCCGGCGCGCGCACGCGCCCAGGTCCACCAGTGCAACGGATACGGCGTGTAGCCGCCCAGTGTTTCCAGATCGTAGGGACGCGGCAGCATGGTGTGATGCTTGAGCTGCGTGATGAGCAGTTGCCCCGACAGGCACGTGGCCGCGACGGCCAGCGCCACGCCGCGCCAGCGCCGCCAGGCCGCGATACGGTAACTGGCCGCCGCCACGCCGGCCGCGGCAAGGCCCACGCTGACCGGCAAGGCCAGCACCAGGCGGTGGCCCAGCAGTTCAAGCCAGCGGCTGCCATGCAGCGGAAAGTCATCGAGCAGCGGGTCGAACAGGCCACGCGCAATTCGCATGTCCAGTCCCGATACCTGGATCCACCACGCCAGGCAAGCCAGCAGCAGCGTCACGCCCGCAACGTGGGTGAGCAGATAACCGGCTCGCGTCGGCGCGTGCGGCGCGGGCAGCACTGGAGACAGTGGCAAAGGGGACGGCATGGACGGGATTTCCGGACGATACGGGCCAGCGCACTTTACGGGCCCGGCAGTCGAAAATTCGTCAAATTTGCGCGGCAGGCGCTGGCGACGCAGCCGGCTCGAAACGCAGCAAAAAGCGCGTGCCGCGCGCCGGGCCTTCGGCTTGCGAGGATTCGACGCTGAGCGACCAGCCCTGCATGTCGCAGACGCGCTTGGCGATCGCCAGGCCCAGCCCGCGCGCCGTTTCGTCGCCGCCCGCCACGCCCGAGTCGCGCAGGCGGCCGCTGAAATAGCGGCGGAACAGGAACGGCAGGTCGCTCGCGGCAATGCCCTTGCCGTCATCGCGCAATTCCAGGCCGCCCTGCGCGTCCAGCGCCACGGTCAGCGTGGCCGGCGCGGCGTGTTCGATGGCATTGCGCACGAGATTTCGCAGCACGGTCAGCAAGGCGTAGCGGTCCAGCGTCAGCACCTGCCCGGCGGGAAGCCGGTTGTCTAAGCGCAAGTCGGCCACCCGGGCCTGCGCGGCGTACCCGCGCCACGCATCTTCCATGCACTCGGCGATGTCCACCGCTTCCGGCGCGCGCAATTGGTCGCGCGCCATCGCCCGCGCGCTTTCCAGGCTGACGATGACGTCGTCCACGTTGTCGACCACGCGAGTCAGGCGCTGGTGCTGATCCGGCGTCAACGCCTGCGTCAGCAGCATGAGCTCGCTGTCCGAGCGGATCGCCGCCAGCGGCGTGCGCACCTCGTGGCTCAGGTTGCCCGCGAATTCGCGCTCGCGGGCGATGGACCGGTCCACCTGGTTCTGCACGCGGTTGAAGGCCTCGATAAGGCGACCGGCCTCGTCGTCGCGCGTGACCGCCATGTCCGGCGACCCCGGCGCCCACGTCGACAGCCGGTCCGTCAATTCCAGCAGCGGTCCGACCGCCACCGCCGCCACGCGCCGCGACAGCGCATACGCCAGCACCACGCAGATCGCGCCCACGCCCAGCACGATCAGCCCGAAGTCGTGCACCCGCTCTTCGTTGTCGGTCGCGTCGTACAGCAGGTACACCGTGCCGCGGCCGGTCTCCGCCACCATCACGTGCCAGGTGTAGGACCCCGGTTCGATGAGATGCAGGCCGTTTTCCAGCGCCAGCAGTTCGGGCGGCATGCCGGCAGGCGGCTGGCCATCGACGCTCAACCACGCGCGCATGGACCCGCCCAGCTCGCGCGCGCCATGGCGCGGCAGGAACTCGTCGCTGGTGCGCGCGTGCTGGACCAGGCGGTCCATTTCGGTGTTCAGGATGTCGTTGACCAGGTCGTCTTCCATCTGGTCGAACGTCAGGTAGGCCAGGAGGGCAAGCGCCGTGACGAACAGCGCAACCGTGCCCGTCAGCGCCCAGACGACGCGCTGGGTCAGTGTGCCGGCGGCGGCGCGGCTCATGATGCGGCGCCGGGCAGCGTCAGGCGCCAGCCGGTGCCGTGCACGGTCTCGATGCCGTCAAAGCCGGCATCGGCCAGCGCGCGCCTGAGCAGGTGGACCTGGCTGCGCAGGGCATCGGACGAGGGCGGCTCGTTGCCCCACAGCACCGATTCCAGTTCTTCGCGCGTCACCACGCGGCCTGGATCGCGCAGCAGCACTTCGATGATGAGGCTCGCCTTGCGGGTCAGGTGCACCGGCACGCCGCTGACCGACACGACGCGGCTGCGCGCGTCGAACTGAAGCGGGCCGAAGGTGCGCGCGGCGTCCACCGTCGCCCCCTTGGAACGCTGGATCAGCGCCAGCAGGCGCGCTTCCACTTCCAGCAGCGCGAAGGGCTTGGTGAGGTAATCGTCGGCGCCGTGCGAGAAGCCCGCCAGCTTGTCTTCGAGGCTGTCGCGCGCGGTCAGCATCAGCACCGGCACATCCAGCCGCCGTTCCGTGCGCATGGCGTGGAGCACGGCGTTGCCGTCCATGCCGGGCAGCCCGATGTCCAGCAGCACGGCGTCAAAGCGCTGTTCCTGCAACCGTTGCAGGGCCGCGGGTCCGCTGTAGGCCACGTCGGGCAGAAAGCCCCGCGCCTCCAGGAAGCTGTACAGGTTGCCGGCGATGATGTGGTCGTCCTCGACGATCAGCACCCGGTGATTCGCGCCCGCTGCGGGAGGGGTTGCCATGGTCTGCGATCCTGCCCGCGTTATGCCTGCAGCACCTTGCCGGGGTTCATGAGTCCCTGTGGATCCAGCGCGTGCTTGATCCGGCGCATCAGCGCAAGTTCGACGGGGTTCTTGTAGCGCGGCAGTTCGTCGCGTTTGAGCTGGCCCACGCCGTGTTCGGCGCTGATGGATCCCTTGTGCGCGTGCACGCTGTCATGCACGACGCCATAGATCTCGCCTTGCAGCGCCAGCAGCTCGGCTTCGGTCTGGCCGGGCGCATGCGCCACGTTGTAGTGCAGGTTGCCGTCGCCCAGATGGCCGAAGATCACGTGGCGCACGCCCGGAAAGCGCGCCTGCAGCAAGGCGTTCGTCTTGTGCACGAATCCGGCGATCGACGAGATGGGAATGGACACGTCATGCTTGACCGACTTGCCCAGCTCGGCCTCGGCCAGCGGAATGCTTTCGCGCAGGTGCCACAGCGCCTTGCTCTGCGAGACATTGGCGGCGATGGCGGCGTCGTTCACCAGGCCGGCCTCGATGGCGTCGCCCAGCACGGCCTCGAAGCGCTCGCGGGCGTGCGTCTCGCTTTCGCTGTCGGACAGCTCCAGCAGCGCGAACCACGGCGAGGCGGCCGACTCGCCCTCGAAGGGCAGGCGCTGCTGCGGGAACAGGCGCACCACGCCTTGCAGGCAGGCGCCGCTCATGAGTTCGAATCCGGTCAGCGAGGCGCCGAAGCCGGAACGGGCGCGGGACAGGACCTCCACGGCGTTGTCGATACTGTCCAGCGTCAGCAGCGCCGTGCAGGATGCCACGGGGCGCGGATACAACTTGAGCGTCGCGGCCGTGATGATGCCCAGGGTGCCTTCGCTGCCGATGTACAGGTCGCGCAGGTCGTAGCCGGTGTTGTCCTTGCGCAGGCCGCGCAGCCCGTCCCAGATCTCGCCTTCGGCGGTCACGACTTCCAGGCCCAGTGTCAGGTCGCGCGTATTGCCATAGCGCAGCACCTGCGTGCCGCCGGCGTTGGTGGCCAGGTTGCCGCCGATGGTGCAGCTGCCCTCGGCCGCCAGGCTCAGCGGGAACAGCCGGTTCGCGGCGGCGGCGGCCTCCTGCACGGCCTGCAGGATGCAGCCGGCCTCGACAGTGATGGTGTCGTTGTCGGTATCCAGCGCGCGCACCGCGGTGAGCCGGGCGGTGGAGAGGACGACCGCGGTGCCGGTGTCGTCCGGCGTGGCGCCGCCGCACAGGCCGGTATTGCCGCCTTGCGGCACCACGGGCACGCCGTGCCGCGCGCACAGTTTGATGGCGTCGGCCACTTCAGCCGTGGAGCCCGGGCGGATCACCGCCAAGGCCGCGCCGCGATAGCGGCGGCGCCAATCCAGCACATAGGAATCCGCATCCGCGCCGGTCAGCACGTGGGAGTCGCCCAAGAGGGCCTGGAGATCGGTCAGCAGAGTCATGGATGCCGCACAGAAAGTCGGCCCGGCCGCCAGGACCGGGCGCTGTTCATGGGATGTGCGGACTATTGTAGGGGCTGGGCGGCGCCTGCCGAAGCCCCCTTGCGGGTGTCTGTTGGGCCTGTCTAGCCGACGGCCTGGTCCAGCCGGGTGCCCGTCATGCCCGAGCAGAAGGCGCGGGAGGCGATGCGCTCCATCAGGAAGGCGCGGTCCACGCCGGCGGGGCCGGGCAATTCGGACAAGGCGCGGTAGGCGCGGCGCAGGACTTCGCCGCGGGTGGCGCCGCAGACCATGAGATGGGTGCACGGCAGGCGGCGATCGCCGCAGCCGTCGATGCGCACTTCCAGCACGTGCGGCGCGATGGGATCGTGTTCGGCGACCGGCATGTCCGGCGTGCGGGCCCGCGCCTGCGCGTCGATGACGCGGAAGACGCCGCTGCGGTCGTCGAGCGAGAAGGACACGGTGCCGGCGGCCGGCCAGCCGCGGTCACGCGCCACACTGGCGGCGACCGTGCGCAATGCGCTTTCGATCGAGGCCGCCAGATGCGGCGCCGGGCACTCGGCGATCAGGACGCGCGCATCGCGCCAGACGCTGCGTTCCCAGGCGCGGCCAGTTGCCAGTTCGCCCGTTGCCGCGGCAAAGACGTGGATATCGAGCCTGCGTTCGCGGCCGGCCGCCGGACCGGCAAAGTCCGTGGGTGGTCCCCGCCTGCTTGTGGCGCCGCCCGATGACATGACTGTGGATACTTTGGCGCCCATGGCCCCTCCTGGTCTTTCTGCTTGCCCGGCAAGCGTATCACCTTCGGATGACGAGCAACTTTTGTGCCATGCGCGGCAGCCCGGGAAGCGGCTGTCTTGAGCGCGGGTGTGCACCGGAAACAGGCGGCGCCGCCCTGTGCGCCGCACCATGGCGGGGCAGGCCGGCACCGGGTAAACGCTCTACTCCGCGCCCTACTCCGCCTGAAGGATGAAGCCCCCCTCGCCGATGGGGGATAATCCAGCTTTGACCCTTGCCATAGCGGTTTGGATGTACGGGTTTACCATTACCCGGCAGCCGCCGCGCTGTCCCCCTCAACAAGGAACCGTCGTGGGCAACCATACACAATTTCCGGCCTCCGTTTTCAAGGCGTATGACATTCGCGGCACGGTGCCGGACCTGATCGACGCCGCCTTCGCGCGTTCGCTCGGTGTGGCGCTTGCCGCCCGCGCCCGCGAGCAAGGCGTGCAGACGCTCGTGGTCGGCCGCGATGGACGCCTCAGCAGCGAAATGCTGTCGCTTGCGCTGCAGGAAGGGATGCTCGAAGGCGGCGTGGACACGCTGGACGTTGGCATGGTCCCGACCCCGCTTGTGTACTTTGCGGCCAACATCATGCAGACCGGGTCGGGGGTAGCCATCACCGGCAGCCACAACCCGCCCAAGTACAACGGATTCAAGATGATGATGGGCGGCCGCGCGCTGTACGGCGACGACGTCCAGCAACTGGCGCAGACCATGAACGGCGACGCGCCGGCGCCCGCTTCCGAGGCCGGCACGCGCCGCCAGCTCGACCTGGCGCAAACCTACATTGCGCGCGTGGCCGCCGGCGTCAAGCTGGCGCGCCCCATGAAGATCGCCATCGACTGCGGCAACGGCGTGGCCGGCGCGGTCGCGCCGCAGCTCTTCCGCGCGCTGGGCTGCGAGGTCGACGAACTGTTCTGCGAGGTCGACGGCAACTTCCCCAACCACCACCCCGATCCCGCCGAACCCAAGAACCTGCAGGACCTGATCAAGCACGTCGCCGAGACCGATTGCGAGCTTGGCCTGGCCTTCGACGGCGACGGCGACCGCCTGGGCGTGGTCACCAAGTCCGGCCAGATCATCTGGCCCGACCGCCAACTCGTCCTGTTTGCGCGCGACGTGCTCGAGCGCAACCCCGGCGCCACCATCATCTATGACGTGAAGTGCAGCCGCCACGTCGGCCTGTCGGTCGAAGCGGCCGGCGGCACCGCCCTGATGTGGAAGACGGGCCACTCCCTGGTCAAGGCCAAGCTGGCCGAAACCGGCGCGCCGCTGGCCGGCGAAATGAGCGGCCACATCTTCTTCAAGGAGCGTTGGTACGGCTTTGACGATGGCCTGTACACCGGCGCCCGCCTGCTCGAAATCGTGTCGCGCTTCGCCGACGCCTGCGCCCCGCTGGAAGCCCTGCCGCAGGACGTGTCCACGCCCGAACTCAAACTGGAAATGGAAGAAGGCCAGCCTTTCTCGCTGGTCAAGGCCTTGCAGGACCAGGGCCAGTTCCCCGGCGCCGAGCGCGTGATCACGATCGACGGCGTGCGCGCCGAATACGCCGACGGCTTTGGCCTGGCGCGGCCGTCGAACACCACGCCGGTCGTCGTGCTGCGTTTTGAAGCGCAAAGCGAAGCGGCGCTTGCGCGCATCCAGGCCGACTTCCGCCGCGAACTCGGCAAGCTCGCCCCGAACGCCACACTGCCTTTCTGATCCGCCCATGTCGTTAGCCAACAGCCCCGCGTGGCAGCAGTTCATCGCCGCAACACGCACGGCATCCCGGGACGGCCAAAAGCTGCGCCTTATCAATGCGCCCGGACTGCGCCTGGATCTAAGCGCCCAGGCGCAGTCGCCCGAACTGCTGGCCGCCTCGCAGGCACTGCTGGAGCAGCAGGACTTCGAGGCCTGCCGCGCGCGGCTCTTTGACGGCGGCCAGGCCAACTGGACGGAAGGACGCGCCGCCTGGCACACCGCCTTGCGCGCGGCCGAGCCGCCCGCCATGGTGGCGAAAGCGGTGCTGGCCGAGCGCGAACGCCTGCGCGACTTCGTGCGCACCGCCGACGCGGCCGGCCGCTACAGCGGCGTGCTGCATCTGGGCATCGGCGGCAGCGACTGGGGACCGCGCCTGGTCACCCGCGCCTTGCGCCACGAGGGCGCGCGCCGCGACGTGCGCTTTGCCTCCAATGTGGATTCGCATTCGGTCGCTGAAGCCATGAGCCACCTGGACCCGCACAACACGCTGGTCATCGTCGCCTCCAAATCCTTCACCACGACCGAGCCGCTGGCCAACGCCGAGGTCGCGATGAACTGGCTGCGCGAGGCCGGCGTTGCCGATCCCATCAAACAGGTCGTGGCAATCACCTGCAACGTCGAGGCAGCGCTCAACCTGGGCATCCTGCCCGACCACATCTTCCAGATCTGGGATTGGGTGGGCGGGCGCTATTCGCTGTGGTCCGCCATCGGCCTGCCGATCGCCCTGGCGTTCGGCAACGACACCTTCGACCGGCTCCTGGCCGGCGCGGCGGCCATGGACGACCATTTCCGCACCGCGCCGCCTGCCGAAAACGCGCCCGTGCAGCTGGCGCTGGCCGGCGTGGCCAACCGCAGCGTGCTGGGCTACGACTCGCTGGTCATCGCGCCCTACGACTCCCGGTTGCATCACATCGTGCCTTGGGCCCAGCAGCTTGAAATGGAATCGCTGGGCAAGGTCGCCACGGCCGACGGCAGTCCCGCCGGCGTACCGACCGGACCGGCGGTGTGGGGAATGCCGGGCACGGATTGCCAGCACACGTTCTTCCAATGGCTGCACCAAGACGCGGCCGGCGCGCCGGTGGACTTCATCCTGTGCGAACAGCCGGACCATGCCTATGCCCGGCATCACGAGCTGCTGGTCGCCAACTGCCTGGCGCAGCGCTCGGCGCTTCTGCGCGGCAAGACCTTCGAAGAAGCCCTGGCCGAGACCTCCACCACGGAACGCGATCCGGCGCGCGCGCGTTTGCTGGCGCAGCACCGCGTGCATCCGGGCGGACGGCCGTCGTCGCTGATCGTGCTGCCGCGTCTTGAGGCCTACACGCTAGGCGCGCTGCTGGCCTTGTACGAGCACAAGGTGTTCACGCAGGGCGTGATCTGGGGCATCAACCCGTTCGATCAGTGGGGCGTGGAGTTCGGCAAGGTGTTGGCCAAGAACATCATGCGCGAGCTGGACGCGCCCCAGCCCAGCCAGCAGGATCCGTCCACGCGCTTCTGGATCGACGCGATCAGGCGCTGAGCGCGTCGTACAGCGCGACGTGGATGCGCGCGACCTGATTGATGTCGAACTCGCGCTCCGCAAGCACCCTGCCCGCAGTGCCCATCGCCTGACGCAACGTGGCGTCGTCGGCCAGGCGCGCAATGGCGTCAGCCAGCGCTGCGGCGTCGCGCACCGGCACCAGGAGGCCGGTCACGTTGGGTTCGATGGCGTCGCGGCAACCTGGCACGTCGGTCGTGACGACCGCCCGCCCGCAGGCCGCGGCCTCTATCAAGGATTTCGGCAGGCCCTCCCGGTAGGACGGCAGCACCGCAATGTGCGCGGCCGCATACAGCGCCGCCACGTCCGAACGCTCGCCCAGCGCCTGCACGCAGCCGTCCTGCTGCCAGGCATCGACATCGGCCTGCGTGGCGGACGCCGGGTTGCCCGGGTCCAGCCCGCCCACCAGTTGCATCGTCACCGGCACGCCGCGTTCGCGCAGCAGCCTGGCCGCCTGCACGAACTCCTGCACGCCCTTGTCGCGTAGCAGGCGCGCCACCATCGTAACGACGACGGGCGGCGCGGGCGGCTCCGGCGCCGGACGGTAAGCGTTCAGGTCCACGCCCGCACCGCGGATGATGACCACCTGATCCTCGCGCACCGCGCCCAGCGACTTGAGCAGGTCGCGGTCGTTGGCGTTCTGGAAGATCACCCGGCTGTTCGGATGGCCGAGCGCAATGCGGTACAGGCGCGCCACCACGGCGCGCACCAGCCGCATCTTCAGCGAGCTGGACAGGAACACGAAGCCCAATCCGGAGATCGCCGCGACCATGCCCGGCACGCGTGCGATGCGCGCAGCGATGCCGCCGTACAGCACGGGCTTGATGGTGACCAGGTGCACCACATCGGGGCGCAGCCGGCGGAAGAGGCGCACCAGCGCCAGCAGCGTGCCCAGCTCCTGCAACGGATGCTTGCCGCTACGCGTCATCGGAATGGGGTGATGGGTCATGCCCAGCGCCTGGATGTCAGCCACGGCGGGCCCCTCCATCGTCGCGACATGGACGTCGTAGCCCGCCTTCTGTGCGGCCAAGGCGACCGGGACGCGGTGCGACATGAAGAACGCCGGGTTGTTGACGACAAACAGCAGGCAGCGTCCGGCGCTCATGCTTGGACTCCAGAAATGCGGCGCCAGACGGCGATATAGCTTTGCACCATGCGTGCAAGATCAAAGTGTTCCAGGACGCGGGCGCGTCCTGCCTCGCCCGCGCGCTCGCGGCCGCGCGCAGCCACGTCGCCCAGCGCGGATTCGATGCCGCGGGCCAGAGCCTCGGCCTGCTCGGGCGGCACCACCACACCCGTGTCGCCGACGATGTAGGCGGCGTCGCCCACGTCGGTCACCACGCAATACACGCCACACGCCATGGCCTCGGCCACCACGTTCGGAAAGCCTTCGGCGCAGCTCGAGAGCACATGCAGGTCCAGCCCGTTCATGACGGCGGGCACGTCGTCGCTGGGGCCGTTGAGCACCACGCGGTCGCGCAAGTCCAGCTTGTCGAGCAAGGCGCCCAGTTGGGCGTTGCCGTCAATCATGTCGCGGCCGATCAGCACGCAGCGCAGCCCCGCATCGCGCCCATCGCGCACCAGCGCGGCCACGGCGCGCAGCAGGTTGGCGTGGTCCTTGAGCGGATCCCAGCGCGCCACGCATCCGATCACCGGCACGTCTTCGGACAGCCCCCATGCGGCGCGAACGCGCGAGCGCGCCTGCGGATCCGGCGCGTAGCGCGACAGGTCGTAGCCGTTGGGGATCACGACCATGCGGTCGCGGCGGTAGCCTTTTTCGGCGTGGCGCTCGGCGGCATTCTGCGCCGCGCAGACGATCGCGCGCGGCACGCTGCCGGACAGCATCGCGCACGCGCGCAGCACCAGCCGCGCCGAGCGGCTGCTGCGTTCAAGGTGCGCGCCAGAATTACGGATGCCCCAGGCGATGGCGCGAACGCCCGCCAGGCGGGCGGCCAGGCCGCCGATCAGGTCGGCGTGGTACATCCAGGTTTGCACGGCATCCGGGCGGGACGTGGCGATCAGGCGCCGCAGCGCCAGGAAGCCGCCCAGGCTGACGCGGCCGCGCTTCATGCCCAGGGCATGCACCGCGACGCCCGCCGCGCGCAGGCGCTCGCCGTACAGGCCTTCATCGGTCAGCGACACGACGGTGTGCTCGACATCCACCTGCGGCCAGGTCGCCAGGCGCGTCAGCACCGATTCGGCGCCGCCCTGGCCCAGCCCCGTGATGACATGCAGAATGCGCAGCGGCCGGGTGCTCATCGCCCCTCCCGCACCGCTTCAAACAGTTCATCCCATTCGGTCAGCACGCTGGACAGCGCATAACGCTGGCGCACGGCGGCGGCGGCGCGCGCGCCCAGCTGCTCGCGCAGGGACACGTCGCCCATCAGCCGATGCAGGGCATCGGTCATCGCGACCCGGTCGCCCGCCGGCACCAGCAGCGCATCCTGGCCGTCTCGCGTCATCTCGCGCGGACCGCTGGGGCAATCGAACGCCACGCAGGGCAAGCCCAGCGACATGGCTTCGAGCAACACATTGGGAAAGCCTTCGACCAGCGAACTGAGCACGAAGGCCTGGCCGCGCGCCAGTTCTTCCCAAGGCGCTTCGGTGCGCCCAGGCAAACTGATCCGCGATTGCAGGCGCAGACGCGCCACCTGCTGCTGCAGCGCTTCGCGCTCGGGGCCTTCGCCCCAGATGCGCAGGTTCCAGTCCGGGAATTCCGGCGCAATCTGCGCAAAGATGTCGATCAGGAGGCCGAACTGCTTGTCGGGCACCAGCCGCCCCATCGCGATCAGCTCGCGCGGACCGGCCTCTTGGCGCTGCTGCACCAGCGGCGCATCGAGCAGCGGCGCGGGCAGCGGATTCGGGATGACGGCCAGGCGCCGGATGCCGGGCACCTGGCGCGCAAACGGACCTGCGGTGTCTTCCGCCTGCACCGTCACCATGTCGGCGCGCGGATACAGCACGCGGCGCAGCTTGCGCCAGACGGAGCCCGTGGTGGTTTCGGCGACCGGATTGGTGCGTTCGCAGACGATGAGCGGAACGTTCAGGCCGCGCGTGGCCAGAATGGCGGCCACGTTGACGTTGGTCAGGAACGACACCACCACGTCGGGCCGTGAATCGCGAATGTGCTTGCGCAGGGCCAGCAGCCGCTTGAAGGCCGCCATCGCACCCGACGCCCGGGTGCCGGCCAGATCAGCCAGCCAGGAAAGCTGGACCTTGTCCGACAGGGGATAAAAGCAGGTGCCCTTGGACGAGTAGGTGGGCGTCAGGATGACGGTGTCTCCGCGCTCGGACCATGCGTTGACCAGGGTCGCCGCGACGCGTTCCGCGCCGCCGGCGTGCATGGAGCTGACCAGCATCAGTATTTTCATTCGTCAACGGTCCTCAATCGGTCCCCCTTGGTCCATGCCCGCGCGGTAGCGGTCCAGCCAGGCCTGCATCATCAGCACGCCCCACAGATGGCTGTCCCAATTGCGATGCCCCGACGTGTGTTCACGCCATTTGCGCAGGATGGGCTCGGGTTCGAACCAGCCCTCCTGGCGCAGGCGCGCCGGATCCAGCAGCGCATCGGCCCATTCGCGCAAGGGACCCCGCAGCCATGCGGCCAGCGGCACGGCAAAGCCGCGCTTGGGGCGGTCGACCAGCGCCTGCGGCACGTGGCGATGCAGCACCTGCCGCAGCAGCCACTTGCCCGTGTTGCCGCGCACCTTGTACTGGTGCGGCAGGCTCCAGGCGAATTCATAGACGCGGTGGTCGATCAGCGGCACGCGGGTTTCCAGGCTGACAGCCATCGCCGCGCGGTCCACCTTGACCAGGATGTCGTCGGGCAGGTAGGTCACCGTGTCGAGCTTCATCATCGACTCGAAGAACGATCCCTGCATGGCGCGTTCGAACACCGACTCGGGTTCGACGCCCCCCTTCACGACGCGGGCGGGGTCCGCCCAGTACGACACGAACAGGCGGTAGAACTCGCCGCGCGTATCGGCGCGCAGCAGTTCGCCCAGCTTGCCGACCTTGCCGCGCCAGGCGCCACGGCCGGGTAGATGTGTGGAGGCGCTGAGCATCGCGCCGGCCGGCTTGCGCAGCAGGCCTGGCACGCGCTCGAACTGGCGCCACCAGTTGTCCACGCGGAAGTAACGCGAATAGCCGCCGAAGAGTTCGTCGCCGCCGTCGCCCGACAAGGCCACGGTCACGTGCTGGCGCGCCATGCGCGTGACCAGCGATGTGGGGATCTGCGACGAGTCGGCAAAGGGTTCGTCGTACATGTCGGCCAGTGACGGCACGACCGCCAGCGCGTCGTCCGCGGTGACGTAGAGTTCGGTGTGATCGGTGCCCAGGTGCGTGGCCACGGCCTTTGCGTGCTGCGCCTCGTCGTAGCCCTTTTCGTGAAAGCCGATGGCAAAGGTGCGCACCGGCTGCGAGCTTTGCGCCTGCATCAGCGCCACGATGGTCGACGAATCGATGCCGCCGGACAGGAAGGCGCCCAGGCTCACGTCGGACAGCATCTGGCCGCCCACGGCCTTGGACAGCACCTTTTCCAGCGCGTCGGTGGCCTGCGCGTCCGAGTCGAACGAGAGGCGCGATTGCCCTGCGGCATCCGCGGCCTCGCGGGCCGACCAGTACACGCGCGGCTCGGGCATGTGGCGGTTGCGCGTGTCGTCGGCCGAGAACTCGACCCACGTGCCGGGCGGCAGCTTGGCGATGCCTTCGTAAATGGATTGCGGCGCGGGAATGTAGTTGTGCCGCATGAACGACGCAAGCGCGTTGCGGTTCAGGTTGCGCCCGAAGCCCGGAATCGGCATCAGGCCCTTGAGTTCCGACGCGAACACCAGCTCGGCGTTGGAGTAGCCGTAGTAGAGCGGCTTTTCGCCCATGCGGTCGCGCGCCAGCACGAGCTTGCGCGAGGCCTTGTCCCACAATGCGATGGCGAACATGCCGACCGAGGCTTGCAGCGTGGCTTCGATGCCCAGCGCGGTAAAGCCGGCAAGCAGGGTTTCGGTGTCCGAATGCCCGCGCCACACCGGCGCCAGCGCCGATTCCTCGAGCTGCTTGCGGATGTCCAGGTGGTTGTAGACCTCGCCGTTGAACACCATGACGTAGCGGCCGCAGGCAGACGTCATGGGCTGGTGGCCCGCTTCGGTCAGGTCCAGGATCGCCAGGCGCACGTGCGCCAGCGCGATTCCCGCATCCGCGTCTTCCCAGAAGCCATTGCTGTCCGGCCCGCGGTGGCGGATGCGCCGGCAGCTATCTGCCAGCACCTGCGCCTTATTCCCCAGGGGGCCCCAAATTCCGACTATTCCACACATGATGTTGTTCTCGTGGTCACCGTGGCAACGGCGCGCGGGGGGCCCTAGCGGCCCGTCGCCCGCACGCCGTCAAAAAGTTCCTGCCATTTCTGCAGCACGCGCGCGGCCGAGAATCGGTCGCGCACGTCGGTCGCCGCCTGCGCCATGCGCGCGCGGCCATTGTCATCGCCCATGACCGCGTCCAGCGCCTTGCACAGCGCGGGCACGTCGCCATTGGGCCGCACCAGCACGCCGTCGATGCCTTCGCGCACGATCTCGCGCGGGCCCGTATCGCAATCGAACGACACCGCAGCCAGGCCGCTGGCCATGGATTCGAGCAGGGTATTGGACAAGCCTTCGAAGCGCGAGGTCAGTACATAAAGATCGGCGCTGTCGTACCAGTCGCCCACATTGCCGGCGCGTCCCGGCATCGAGATGCGCGATTCCAGGCCGGCCTCGCGCACCTGCGCTTCGAGCGCCCGGCGTTCGCTGCCTTCGCCCAGAATAACCAAGTCCCAGCCGGGATGCGACGGCGCCAGACGCGCGAAGGCCTGAATCAGCAGATCGAAGCCCTTGTCGCCATGCAGCCGTCCGACCGCCAGCAGCCGCTTGCGGCCATCCCGCGCGGCAGGCGGCACGATGGGCTCGGCGCGCGGCAAGGGAAAGTGGACGGGATTGGGAATGACCGCCAGCCGCGAGCCCGGCACGTGCTGTGCCAGCCAGTCGGCGGTGCCGCGCGTCAAGGCGACCACGCGCGCGGCACGCGGATACGTCAGCCGGCGCAGCCGCTGCCAGAAGCCCGACAGGGTCTGCGACGGTGGATGGGTATGTTCGGTGGCGATGACGCGGCAGTTCAGCCCCGCGCAGGCCAGCACGGACAGCACGGATGCCGTGGTCATCATGCCCAGCACGATGTCTGGCCGGAACGACTTGACGACGCGGCGCAGCGCGCGCACGCGCTGCAGGTTGCTGAGGATGCCGCGCAGCCCGCCGCCCTCGCCCGCCGTGTGCAGGACCTCGCGCCGGACCTTGGGATGCAGCGCGTACACGTCGCCGTCGGCGCTGGCCTGCGTGACCACCATGACCTCGCTGCCCTCAGCGGCCCAATGAGCGCTCAGGTCCGCGGCGACGCGCTCAGCGCCCCCGCCATGCAGAGAATGGATGAACAGCAACACGCGCGCCGGACGGACGGAGTCGGCTACGGACATTCAATCGGTCCCCTTGGGTTCGGCCTTGCGCATCGCCACCACCAGGTAGCACGCGAAGGACAGCACATACATGAGGCTGGTGGCCAGCATGATGCCGGCCGCGCCCATGCGGGGCGCGAGCACGGTGTTCAGCACGGCCTTCAGCGCAAAATTGGCGACCGCGATGGCGGCCATGATGCGGTAGCGGTTCTGGCTGGCCAGAAGCTGCACCAGGATCAGCACGCCAAAGTAGAACGGCAACTGCAACAGGCCCCAGCGCAAGACGTGGGCGACGGCTTCGGTGTTTTCCGCGGTAAACGCGCCGCGCTGGAACAGCACCGACACGCCCCACGGCGCCAGGACCCAGCCCAGCGCCACGGCGGCGGCGCCCGCCCCCACCATCAGCAACGACCACTTGAGCGCCATGCTGCGCGCGCGCGCCGTATCGCCGCGCGCCTGCACGTCGGCCAGCACGGGAAGCGCGGCGCGCCCCACCGACACTGCTCCGATGCCCAGCAGCAGCGACAGCAGCCGGCTGGCGTAGCCCAGCGTGGCGTTGGCATTGGCGCCCAGGTTGGCGGCCGCATATTGGTCCAGCGGACCGACGAAGCTCATGGCGACCTGGCCGATCAGCATCACGCCGGCCGCGCTCATCAGCTCGGGCCAGTGCGGCGACGTCAGCGACAGGCGCGGCGCGCCCCAGAAGCCGCCATCGGCGCGCGCGGCCAGCCAAGCAAGCCAAACGGTCTGGATGGCGTAGCCGACCAGCGTGCCCCACAACAGGGGGCCGACGCTCTCGGCGCTGGCGGCCAGCATGACCCAGGCCAGCGTCGCCACGGCCGGAACACTGTCCAGCAGCGTATTGACGTGGCGCTCCTGCGCGCGCAGCCGCGCGGCGCTGATGCCCGCGATCAGCAGCAAGGCCGACACGGGCGCGAAGGCGACAAGCAGGTCGCCCGTCATGGCGCGCACTTGCGCCGACAGGCCCTGCCCCAGCCAATCCACCACGTACGGCCAGCCAAACCACGTGAGCAAGGCCAGTGCGACGCCGGCGGCGGCGACCCAGCCCTGAAGCTCGCGGATGAAGAGTTCTTTCTCGGCCCCGCCGGTGCGCGCCAGGCGCACCAGCACGGGGATCAGCACCACCGACAGCACGCCCACGATCGTGACCGGCAGCCAGGTGCCCATCGTCATCGTGAACTGGTAGGCGTCCACGGCGTCGCTGACGCCGTAGCGGTACGCCACCGCCATCTCCTTGATGGCGCCGGCTGCCTTGCCCAGCAGCAGAAACACCGCCACCCGGAACGCGCCCTTGAAGATGCGCTGATGATCCGGGTGGATGTTGCCGAGTTTTCGGACGAGTGCTTTCAACGCAGGAATTGCGTGTACCAGGGCATGGCGACTTCCAGGCCTTGCAGCACCGTATGCGTGGGCGCGTAGCCCAGCAGGCGGCTGGCCTTGCCGATGTCGGCCTGCGAGTGGCGCACATCGCCCGCGCGGAAATCACCGTAAACCGGCTGCTTGCCGTAGTCCACGCCCTGGTTGCCCAGGGCCTGCACCAGGAAGCTGTACAGCTGGTTCAGGGTGCTGCGGCCGCTGACGGCCACGTTGTAGACCTGGTTGCGGGCCTCGGGTGCGGCCAGCGCGCCCAGGATGTTGGCCTGCACCGCGTTGTCCACAAAGCAGAAGTCGCGGCTGGTCTCGCCGTCGCCATTGATGGTGACGTCTTCGCCCTGGATCATCGCGGCGGTCCACTTCGGGATCACGGCGGCGTAGGCGCCGTCCGGATCCTGCCGCTTGCCGAACACGTTGAAGTAACGCAGGCCCACGGTCTCAAAGCCATACGAACGCGCGAACACGTCGGCGTACAGCTCGTTGACGTACTTGGTCACGGCGTACGGCGACAGCGGCTTGCCGATGTTTTCCTCGACCTTGGGCAGCGCCGGATGGTCGCCATAGGTGGAGCTGGACGCCGCATAGACGAACGACTTCACCTTGGCGTCGCGCGCCGCCACCAGCATGTTCAGGAAACCGCCGATGTTGACGTCGTTGGTCGTGATGGGGTCGTTGAGCGAACGCGGCACCGAACCCAGCGCGGCCTGGTGCAGCACGTAGTCCATGCCTTCAGCGGCGCGGCGGCACGCATCCAGATCGCGGATGTCGCCTTCGATGAACGTGAAGCGCGACCATTGCTCCGGCGAAACGGAAGCCTGGACTTCGTCCAGGTTGCGTTGGTGGCCGGTGGCGAAGTTGTCAAGGCCGGTCACGGACTGGCCGAGCTTGAGCAGGGTCTCGAGCAGGTTCGAGCCGATGAAGCCGGCGCAGCCGGTCACCAGCCATTTGCGCGGCGCGGCGGCCAGTTCCTGGGTGACAGTCTCGAATCGTGTGGTCATGGCGAAATCCTTTTACAGACGCAGGTCGGATTCAGCGGGCGACAACACGTACTTCAGGTCGTACAGGATATGTTGCGGCTTGCCGAGCTTGCGGATGCCTTCGGCGCCCATGTCCTTGAACTGGTTGTGCGCCACGGCCAGGATCACGGCGTCGTACTTGCCTTCCTCGGGCTTGGACACGGGGGTCAGGCCGTACTCGTGCATGGCTTCGTCGGCGTCGACCCACGGATCGTAAATGTCCACGTCGACGTTGTAGTCGCCCAGTTCACGGACGATGTCCACGATGCGCGTGTTGCGCAGGTCGGGGCAGTTTTCCTTGAAGGCCAGGCCCATCACCAGCACGCGGGCGCCCTGCACGTGGATGCGGCGCTTGGTCATGCACTTGACCAGCTGCGACACCACGTAGCTGCCCATGGAGTCGTTCAGGCGGCGGCCCGCCAGGATGATCTCGGGGTGGTAGCCGATGGATTGCGCCTTGTGCGTCAGGTAGTAGGGGTCCACGCCGATGCAGTGACCGCCGACCAGGCCCGGCCGGAACGGCAGGAAGTTCCACTTGGTGCCGGCAGCCTGCAGCACGGCTTCGGTGTCGATGCCCATCTTGTTGAAGATCAGGGCCAGTTCGTTGATCAGCGCGATGTTCACGTCGCGCTGCGTGTTTTCGATCACCTTGGCGGCCTCGGCCACGCGGATGCTGGACGCCTTGTGCGTGCCGGCGGTGATGATTTCCTTGTACAACTGGTCCACCAGCGTGGCGATTTCGGGCGTGGAACCCGACGTGACCTTCTTGATCGTGCTGACGCGGTGTTCCTTGTCGCCCGGGTTGATGCGCTCGGGGCTGTAGCCGGCAAAGAAGTCCACGTTGTACTTCAGGCCCGACACGCGCTCCAGAACCGGCACGCAGTCTTCTTCGGTGGCGCCAGGGTAGACGGTGGATTCATAGATGACGATGTCGCCGCGCTTGAGCACCGCGCCGATCGTTTCGCTGGCCTTGACCAGCGGGGTCAGGTCCGGCTGCTTGTACTCGTCGATGGGGGTGGGCACGGTCACGATGAACACGTTGGCCTCGCCCAGTTCGGCGCGTTCGGCGGTGTAGCTCAACTGCTTGGCTTCGGCCAGCTCGGCGTCGCTGACTTCCAGCGTATGGTCGTGACCCGCCTTCAGCGCGTCGATGCGGCGCGTGTTGATGTCAAAGCCAATGACGGCGCGCTTCTTGCCGAATTCAACGGCCAGGGGCAGCCCGACGTAGCCTAGGCCGACGACAGCGAGTTTCACATCCTGGATTCGCAACATAACTCTCCCTTCACCGTAGAACGTGTACGGCATTTTAAAGATGAACTGGTGATGGATACCGAGCCCCCGGCGGCGATCGCCGGGGCACTCAAACTAATCGGTGGTTCGCAGCACGGATGGCAACAACAGCCAGCCCGGGCGGCGCCAGGAGACCAGGCGCGCGTACAGCCAGATATAGACGCTGGCAAAGACAACGAGGCTGGCGCTCAGGGCCCAGGCGTTGTCCCACCAGATCGTGGCCGGCACCAGCCCGATCAGCGCCAGGACCCACATGTACGGGGACGCCAGCGCATTGCAAAGCGCGGGAACGGCATGGCGCCGGCCGCGGCTGAAGGTAACGCGGACCAGCCGGCGGAACACAAGCTGGTGCAAGTGCAGCGCATCGGGCTGGTCGACCGGCACGCCACGCTTGAAGCGGCGGCGCCAGATCGAGAAACCGGTTTCGAATACGGGGTAGAACAGGACCGCCAAGGCGTAGAACGGCGACACGGACGGGTTGCGCACGACCAGCAGCACGGCCAGTTCGGCCAGCATGAAGCCCAGGAAGTACGCGCCGCCATCGCCCAGGAATACGCGTCCGAACGGGAAGTTCCACACCAGGAAGCCCAACGTTGCAGACGCCAGCGCCGCGGCCACCAAGAAGATCGGCACGTCGCCGACCTGCAGGGCAACGAGGCTGATCGACACCGCCATCAGGGTGGCGACCATGCCGGCCAGGCCGTTCATGCCGTCAACGATATTCAGGGCATGGGTACAGCCGCCCACCGCGAACATGGTGAACAGCAGCGACACCGGCCAGAACGAGAGCACGTAATCCACAGGGGCCATGCCAACGCGGCTGACGCCGCCCAGCAGCCACCACGCGATGGCCGCGGACAGAAAAGCGGCCAGCAAACGCTTGCTGGCGCCGATGTCCTTGGTAATGTCTTCAAGCAGGCCGGCCACGAAAACGGGCAACGCCGCGACGAAGAGCGCGGGCCACAGCCAGGTAAGGGTCATGTTGCTGGGTCCGAGGACCAGCAGGCCAGCCAGCGTTCCGGCAAGCACCGCCAGACCGCCGACGCGAGGCGTCGCGCGGGAATGATTGGCTTGGGGCTTGTTGAGGTCGCTATCGCCGGTAAAAGCGCCATGCCAGCGCTCGGACGCCACGATGAGTCCCCCCACCATGAACGCGACCACGCATATATACAGCCAGGTCACTGGATCACCTCTGGTTGGTCTATCGAGACAGGCCCGCCATTATCGGAGGCAGGTGTAACGCCCATATATGGGAGGGATAAGGAAGTGCAATTCCGAGGCACAGAACGTAACGCGCGCAGGCGGGCTATCCGTCCGCCGCGCATGTGTCTGGAACGCGCTGGCGCGAGAGCGCCTGGCAGTGCTGGTTTCATGTGGGGATTGTAGAGCGTTCCGCCTCTGGGCACGCGAAATATGCAAGGGAAAACACGAAGGCCCGGGGGACCGCGCGGCGTCGCGCTGCGCAGGCTTTTGCCGTCATCGCTTACAAATAGGGACGCAACGATTCGGGGCAAAAAAAAGCCCGAGATCGTGAGATCTCGGGCTAAATCCACCAAAGGAGGAGGGTGGAGGAGACAACCGTGGCATGTTGGGAGCGGGACTTCAGCTCGCTGCGCTTCCGGGGTTTTCACCGCGCCGTCTGCGTTTCAACATCCAATGACTGAATAGTACCTACGTTTTTTGTGCGTTGCAAGATTTTTTTTGATCTATTTTTTGAGCGGCCCGTCGCGTTGCTTTTTCGCTGCAAGAATCCCGCCCGCCCTCTGGAAACCCGCGCCAGTCAATGCCCTGGCCAAAAACGGGGTTTTTGCCGAACGGGTTTTCCCCTTGCGGAATAACCCTGTATGACAGCGGGTAATCCCACCCTGGCCTTCGCACCAAAACAGTGCATCACGCACCACGAGGCGGCCAAATTTGCGCATTGCAACATTTCTTGCAGACGCGGTTTCAGTCCACCGCTCAGATCCAATACGCGGTGGTTGTCATCACCTTGGACATGGCGCGCATGGCCAGTTTCACGGGCGCGGGCAGCGGTACGCCGCCCGCCTGCTCGGCGCTGGCGCGATGCTGGGCCTCGTCGTCTTTCATCTTTTTGACGATCTGGCGCGAGCGTTCGTCCTGCACCGGCAAGGTGCGCAGGTGTTCGTCCAGATGGGCCTCGACCTGTTTTTCGGTTTCAGCCATGAAGCCCAGATTGCGCGGCACGCCGGCCACGCTGGCCATCACGCCCAGGGCGAACGAACCCGCGTACCAGACGGGATTGAGCAGGCTGGGCCGGCTGCCCAGTTCGTTCAGGCGCTCGTGGCACCACACCAAGTGGTCGACTTCTTCGGCGGCGGCATTGAGCAGCAGCGCGCGCGGGGCGGGTTCCTTGCACACCGACGCCTGGCCACGGTAGAGCGCCTGGGCGCAGACCTCGCCGACGTGGTTGACCCGCATGAGGCCGGCCGCGTGGCGCTTTTCCTGGGCGGACAGGGCTTGCGGCGATTCCTGTGCGGTGGCGGGGTAGGCCCGGCCAGCGCTGGCGTTGCCCGAGAGCACGCGCAACGCACGGTCGGTCTCGGCCAGCAGGGCATCCAGGGGACCGTGGCGGCGCCGCAGGGAAACGGGGCCGGATTTGGACAACGTGGTGGACATGGCAACTCCTAGGCAAAGCGGACGCGCTGCACCCCTGATGCGGGGTGGGGTTCTCCTGCCCGGGATTGTACGCAACGGGTATCATCAGCCATTGACTGCGCTCAAGCTCAAGGACTCACTGAAATGGAATGCACGATCGACTGGGGCGGCCCCACCGGCATGCTCTTCACCGCCAGCACGGGTAGCGGCCACGTGGCCGTGATGGACGGCGCCGTGGACGGCGGCGGCCACAACCTGGCGCCCCGCCCCATGGAAATGCTGCTGGCCGGCACGGGCGGCTGCACGGCCTATGACGTGGTGCTGATCCTCAAGCGCGGCCGCCATGCGGTCACGGGTTGCAGCGTCAAGCTGCAGGCCGAGCGCGCCGGCACCGATCCCAAGGTCTTCACGAAGATTCACTTCGCGTTCACCGTCACCGGCGCCAATTTGCCACGCGCGGCCGTCGAACGCGCCGTGCAGCTTTCTCACGAGAAATACTGCTCGGCGTCGGCCATGCTGGAAAAAACCGCCGAAATGACGTTCTCGGTCGACATCGTCGACACACAGGAAGCCGCCGCTACCGCCTGAGCCGCCCGCGCGGCCGTGGTGTAATTCGGCATTCACCATATATAGGCGCCGCCGCGGCACGTCCGCGGCGGCGCGCTTGCTTCCCGGACTGGGACCGCAGGCACAAGGATCGTCATGAAACAATACCTGGACCTCGTTCAATCCATCCTCGACACCGGCTCGTGGCAGGAAAACCGGACCGGCATCCGCACCCTCAGCATGCCGGGCGCTTCGCTGCGGTTCGACCTGCAGCAGGGCTTTCCCGCCGTCACCACCAAGAAGCTGGCGTTCAAGTCGGCCATTGGCGAAATGGTGGGATTCCTGCGCGCCTCGCGCAGCGCGGCGGAATTCCGCGAGCTTGGCTGCAAGGTCTGGGACCAGAACGCCAACGAAAACGCGCAGTGGCTGGCCAACCCCTACCGCGAAGGTCCCGACGATCTGGGACCGGTCTACGGCGTGCAGTGGCGCCAATGGCCGGCCTACAAGATGCTGGATGCCAGCCGCCCCGGGCAGATCGAGGACGCGCTGTCGCGCGGCTACGCCAAGGTGGCCGACCTTGAAGAAGGCGGTGAGCCGAAGGTGCTGCTGTACAAGGCGGTCGACCAGTTGCGGCAATGCCTGGACACCATTCACGAACGTCCGGGCGACCGGCGAATCCTGTTCCACGGCTGGAACTGGGCGCAGATCGAGGAAATGGCGCTGCCGCCTTGCCACCTGCTCTATCAGTTCCTGCCCAACGCGACGACGCGCGAGATCTCGCTTTGCCTGTACATCCGCTCCAATGACGTGGGCCTGGGCACGCCGTTCAACCTGACCGAAGGCGCGGCGCTGCTGCATCTGGTCGGGCGCCTGACCGGCTACACCCCGCGCTGGTTCACCTATTTCATCGGCGATGCGCATATCTATGAGAATCACCTGCCGATGCTGCGCGAGCAATTGACGCGAACGCCGTATGAATCGCCCCGTCTCGTATTGTCGGACCGCATTCCCGATTTCGCCGTGACCGGCCGCTACGAACCCGAGTGGCTCGAGAAGGTCGAGCCCGGCGACTTTTCGTTGTCGGGTTACACGCACCACGCGCCCCTGACGGCCGCGATGGCCGTCTGACCCTTCCGCCGGCCGCGCCGGCGCCCGCTTTTCAGGGCAGATCAGCAACACGCCGGACGCCGTCCGGCGTCCGATTCCTCGCACGCCCCGCCGCAGGTGAAGATTGGTGAGCTTCTGGAAGCGCGATTTCGGTATAACCCATCCCTTAGCCACGGACGCGCGTCCAGCATGCCGCGCGCCCCGTTGCTTTCGACCGGCCCTCTGGACGCGCCACGCCGAGCGCCCGAACCGTGCCGACCGCTGGCGTTGCCGCGCCCAATTCCCCATCCCTATAAATAGAGTGTGAGAAAAGCCAGCGACGAGAGCAGGATCCTCCTTGCGACCGGACTGCAACTGTTGACTACCAATTGAATTGAATATCGTGCCCCGCGCCGCGGCTGTATGCGCTTAGGACAGGACCCCACAAATGCTCGTTGGAACTTATAACCCTTCGCTCGTCCTCGTATCCTTAGGGGTCGCCATCCTGGCGTCGTATACGGCGTTGGGCATGGCCAACCGCGTGAAGGCGTCGAGCGGCCTGCCTGCCGCGAAGTTCTGGCTGGCGGGCGGCGCGTTCGCGATGGGCATCGGGATCTGGTCGATGCACTTCGTGGGCATGCTGGCGTTCAGCCTGCCCATTCCCATGGGCTACGACCTGCCCCTGACCGTGCTGTCCCTGGCCATCGCCATCGGTTGCTCGGCCTTCGCGCTGTGGATGGTCTGCAAGGACGAACTGCCGTGGGGCCGGCTGACCGCGGGCGCGCTGCTGATGGGATCGGGCATCGCGGCGATGCACTACATCGGCATGGCCGCGATGCGCATGTCGCCGGGCATCGACTACGACCCGGCTTGGTTCTCGCTATCCGTGGTGATCGCGATTGCCGCGTCCGGCGCTGCGCTGTGGATCACCTACCGGCTGCGGCAGGACGCGCCGCGTGTGGCGCTGTCGCGCCCGTTGGCCGCTGGGGTCATGGGGCTGGCGATCGTGGGCATGCACTATACGGGCATGGAAGCCGCGAGTTTTCCGGCGGGCAGCATCTGCATGGCGGCCGACGCCGGCATCTCGGCGGGCTGGCTCGCGATCGCCGTGACCGCGGTCACGCTGAGCGTGCTGGCGATCGCGCTGGTGGTGGCCGTGCTGGACAACCGACTTGAGGCGCGCACGTCGGCGCTGGCCTCGTCGCTGGCCGAAGCCAATGAAGAGCTGGTGCAACTGGCGCTGCACGACACGCTGACCAAGTTGCCCAACCGCATCCTGCTGGAAGACCGGATGGAACAGGCCATCGAAAGCGCCAGCCGCCGCCGAGGCTATTTCGCGGTGCTGTTCTTTGACCTGGACGGCTTCAAGGCCGTCAACGACGCGTACGGACACCACACCGGCGACGCGCTCCTGATCGACCTGGCGCAGCGCATCCGCCTGGCGTTGCGCACGCAGGACACCGTCGCCCGCCTGGGCGGTGACGAGTTCATCGTGCTGAGCGAGGTGCTGGAACCCACCGACGCGGCCAACGTGGCGGACCGGCTGATCGACGCCATCGCGCGCCCCGTCACGGTCTACGGCCACGAAGTGCTGGTGACGTCCAGCGTGGGCATTGCCGTCTATCCGAACGACGGCCGTGACACCCACGCCTTGCTGACCAATGCGGACGCGGCGATGTACCACGCCAAGCGGCTGGGCGGCACGGGCTACAGCTTTTTCGAACCGTCCATGAACGCGGACGCGCACGAGCAGATCGAGCTGCTGCACGACCTGCGGCTGGCGCAGGAGCGCGGCCAGTTCGTCCTGCATTACCAGCCGAAGTACGAAGCGCCGGCCGGCCCCATCATGGGCGCCGAGGCGCTGCTGCGCTGGAACCACCCGACGCGCGGCCTGGTCGGCCCGGACCAGTTCATTCCCACCGCGGAAAAGACCGGCCTGATCCTGTCCATCGGCGATTGGGTCATCAACGAGGCCTGCCGCCAGATGCGCGAATGGATCGACGTCGGCCAAGGCCACTGGACCATCGCCGTCAACATCTCGGCGCTGCAGTTTTCGCATGCCAGCCTGGTCGAGACGGTGCGCTCCGCGTTGGCGCGGCATGCCGTCCCGCCCGCCTGCCTGACGATCGAAGTGACCGAGTCGACCGCCATGCGCGACGCGGAAGCCAGCCTGACGGTGCTCAAGCGCCTGTCCGAGCTGGGCGTCACGATTTCCATCGACGACTTCGGCACCGGCTATTCCAGTCTGCTTTATCTCAAGCGGCTGCCCGCGACCGAACTGAAGATCGATCGCGGCTTCGTGAATCAGCTGGACAACGACAACGAGGATGCGGCCATCGTGTCGGCCATCGTGGCGCTCGCGCAGCAGCTCAACCTGCGCATCGTGGCCGAAGGCGTCGAGACCGCCGCGCAGCAGAAATTCCTGACCGGGCTGGGCTGCGACTCGCTGCAGGGCTTTCTGCTGGGCAAGCCCATGCCGGCCACCGAATTCCTGGAACACGCGGCAACCTGACAGGCGGGGCGGTCTCTCGCAATTTGCTACGCTTACGGGGTCGTTCCGGCTCAACCCTTACCCTTGCAAGCACGCATGCCCGCCAGCCTTACCCTGATCGTCGCCTATTCCACCAACCGCGCCATTGGCCGCGACAACGCCCTGCCCTGGAAACTGCCGGGTGACCTGGCGCATTTCAAGCGCAGCACACTGGGCCATCCCATCATCATGGGCCGCAAGACGTGGGACTCGCTGGGCCGTCCCCTGCCCGGCCGCAGCAATATCGTCATCAGCCGCAATCCCGATTTCAGCGCCGCCGGCGCCATCCTGGCGCCCACGCTGGAGGCTGCCGTGGCCGCCTGCGGCGACATCGACGAAGCCTTCGTGATCGGCGGCGCGCAGATCTACGCGCAGGCCCTGCCGCTGGCCCGGCGCGTGCTGGCCACCGAGGTCCATGCGGACGTCGAGGGCGACGCGTTCTTTCCGCTTTTGCCGTCGTTCCAGTGGAAGGAAACGGCGCGCCAGCCGCAGCCTGCCGAGAACGGCTACGACTACGACTTCGTCACGTACGAACGCGCCTGAGGCATCGGACGTGACCCATCGGTCTTGACTACGCCGCCCCCGCGTTGCGCATGAAGCGCCACAGCGCGGGCGCCGCCGAATACGCCACGTTAAACCGCACCCACGCCGTGTCGGCCTCGTCCGCGTCAAAGTAGGAACCGGGCGCCAGCCAGATACCGTCCTTGAGCGCCAGCTCCGCCAGCCCATTGGCGCCGCGCTCACGCCACTGCCCCGCCACCCGAGCCCACAGGAACAGGCCACCCTGCGGCTTTCCATAAATGTCGAATCCGTGCTGGCGCATCTGCTCGGCCACTTCGGTGTGCGCCTGCGCCAGCCGCTCGCGCGTGCGGGCAATGTGGGCGCGGTAGCGGCCCTCGCGGATGACCTGGTGCACGATCCGCTCCATGATCTCGGGCGTTGTCAGCCCCACCGCCATCTTGGTGCGCGCGATGTCGCGCACCAGATCGCGGTGCGCCACCACGTAGCCCACCCGCACCGACGGACTGATGACCTTCGAATAGCCGCCCAGGTAGACGACCCGGCGCGCCCCATCCAGCGCCGCCAGCATCGGCGTCACGCCCGGCGCCAGTTCGCGCGAGATGTCGTCTTCCACCACCCACAGCCCGTGCCGCTCCGCCGCCTGCAGGATGCGGAACGCGTTGGCCATGGTGATGCTGGCGCCCGATGGGTTCTGCAAGGCGGTATTGATGAAGAGCGCGCGCGGCCGGTGCTGGGCCGCCACCCGCTCGAGCGCGTCGCAGTCCAGGCCATCGACCGTGCGCGGCACCGCGATGACGCGTAGACCTGCCAGGCGCAGCAACTGCAGAAGGTTGGCGTAGGCCGGCTGCTCGACGACCACCGTGTCGCCCGGCCGCAGCAGCGTGCGGATCACGGTGTCCAGCCCGTGGGTCACGCCCTGCGTCAGCAGCACCTGCGACGCTTCGACCTCCATGCCCTGCGCGCTTAGGCTGGCCGCGATGGTCTCGCGCAGCGGCGCATAGCCGTACGGATGGCCATAGTTGGCGATCCGCATCGCGGGCACGCGCCCCATGTGGCGCAGCGCCATGTGAAGGCCTTCTTCGTTCAGCCATTCGCCGGGCAGCCACCCGCACCCCGATTTGATGGGGATGGAGTGGTCGGCAAAGATGTCCGACAACAGCCATCCGGCGTTCAGCCGCGGCGGCTCCCAGGACAGGGGTTCGGCCCGGCGGGCGGGCGCGTCGGGCGATGCCACCCGGTAGCCCGCGCCGGGCCGCGCCGCCAGCCACCCCTGCGACACCAGCCGGCTATAGGCGCTGGCCACGGTGAAGGTGCTGACGCCGTACTGGCGCGCGAACTCGCGGACCGAGGGTAGGGACATACCCGGACGCAGCGTCTGCGCCTCCACGGCGCGCAGGATGGCCGCGACGAGCTGTTCGACAAGGGTGGGCGCGGCGCCGCGGCCGCGGACGGGTTGGAAGTCGATCACGGACTAACTGTACAGTTGCGACGATCTCAACTATACAGTTAGCGGCAAATGCGCGGATTGTATATTTTCATTCCCTGCGGGACGTTCCAGAATCGTCCGAATCCCGCTGCCCGCGCGCGTTTCGCGGCGGCTGCGGTTGTCCCCCTTCTGGAGTCACCATGAACGCCCCCGCCCAGTTGCCCGACCTGTCCCATCTCTGGATGCCCTTTACGGCCAACAAGCAGTTCAAGGCCCAACCGCGCATGCTGGCCAAGGCCAAAGGCATGTACTACACGTCCACGGACGGCCGCCAGATCCTGGACGGCACGGCGGGCCTGTGGTGCGTCAATGCCGGCCACGGCCGCGAAGAGATTGTCGAGGCCATCGCCCGCCAGGCAGGCGTCATGGATTACGCCCCGGGCTTCCAGCTGGGCCACCCGCTGGCCTTCGAGGCCGCGACCGCCGTCGCGGGCCTGATGCCGCAGGGAATGGACCGCGTGTTCTTCACAAACTCGGGCTCCGAATCGGTCGACACCACGTTGAAGATCGCCCTGGCCTACCACCGCGCGCGCGGCGAAGGCCAGCGCACCCGCCTGATCGGCCGCGAGCGCGGCTATCACGGTGTGGGCTTTGGCGGCATCTCGGTGGGCGGCATCTCGGCCAACCGCAAGACGTTCTCGGGCGCCCTGCTGCCCGCCGTGGACCACCTGCCCCACACCCACAACATTGAACAGAACGCCTACTCGAAGGGCCAGCCCGCGTGGGGCGCGCACCTGGCCGAAGAGCTGGAGCGCATCATCGCCCTGCACGATGCGTCGACCATCGCCGCCGTGATCGTCGAGCCCATGGCCGGCTCCACCGGCGTGCTGATTCCGCCCAAGGGGTATCTGGAAAAACTGCGCGAGATCACCGCCAAGCACGGCATCCTGCTGATTTTCGATGAAGTCATCACCGCCTACGGCCGCCTGGGCGCCGCCACGGCCTCCGAATTCTTTGGCGTGACGCCGGACATCATCGCCATGGCCAAGGGCGTCAGCAATGCCGCCGTTCCCGCCGGCGCCGTGGCCGTCAAGCGCGAAGTGCACGACGCCATCGTCAACGGACCGGCGGGCGGCATCGAGTTCTTCCACGGCTACACGTATTCGGCGCACCCGCTGGCCGCCGCCGCCATCCTGGCCACGCTGGACATCTACCGACGCGAAGACCTCTTTGGCCGCGCCCGCAAGCTGTCGGGTGCGTTCCAGGAAGCCGCGCACAGCCTGAAGGGCGCGCCCAACGTCATCGACGTGCGCAACCTGGGACTGGTGTCCGGCATTGAACTGGCGCCGCGCGCGGGCGCCCCCGGCGCACGCGCCGCCGAAGTCTTCCAGCGCTGCTTCGACAGCGGCCTGATGGTGCGGTATACCGGCGACATCATCGCCGTCTCGCCGCCGCTCATCATCGACGAAGCACAGATCGGCCAGATCTTCGAACAGATCGGCAAGATCCTGAAAGAGGTTGCCTGATCCTTCCTTATCCGCGCGCCCGCACGGCGCGCGGCGCGACAACCGCACATGGGCGGCCCCAGGCCGCCCTGCCGCATTTTTGACGAATCACCGAGCCTTGCATCCATGAAGAAGATTCCCCATTTCATCAACGGCCAACCCTACGAGGGCGGCAACAGCCGCTACACCGACGGCTTCAACCCGGCCACCGGCGAAATCGCCTCGTCGATCCCGCTGGCGTCCAACGACGACGTGGGGCTGGCCGTGGCCGCCGCCAAGGCGGCCTTTCCGGCTTGGTCCGAGACGCCGGCGCTCAAGCGCGCCCGCATCCTCTTCAACTTCAAGGCGCTGCTGGACCAGCACCAGGACGAACTGGCCGAATTGATCACGCGCGAACACGGCAAGGTGTTCTCGGACGCCAAGGGCGAAGTGATGCGCGGCATCGAGATCGTCGAGTTCGCTTGCGGCATTCCGCAACTGCTCAAGGGCCAGTATTCCGACCAGATCGGCGGCGGCATCGACAACTGGAGCATGCGCCAGGCGCTGGGCGTCGTGGCCGGCATCACGCCGTTCAACTTCCCGATGATGGTGCCGTGCTGGATGTTCCCCGTCGCCATCGCTTGCGGCAACACCTTCGTGCTCAAGCCGTCGGAACGCGATCCGTCCGCGTCCGTGCGCCTCGCGGAACTGCTCACCGAAGCGGGTCTGCCCCCCGGCGTCTTCAACGTCGTCCACGGCGACAAGCTGGCGGTTGACGCGCTGATCTCGCACCCCGACGTCGAGGCCCTGTCCTTCGTCGGCTCCACGCCGATCGCCGAATACATCTACGCCGAAGGCACCAAGCGCGGCAAGCGCGTGCAGGCGCTGGGCGGCGCCAAGAACCACCTGGTGGTCATGCCCGATGCGGACCTGGATCAGGTGACCGACGCGCTGATGGGCGCGGCCTATGGTTCCGCGGGCGAGCGCTGCATGGCCATCTCGGTGGCCGTGGCGGTGGGCGACGTGGCCGACAAGGTTGTCGAACGCCTGACGCCGCGCGTGAAGGCGCTGGTGGTCAAGGACGGCATGCAATCCGACGCCGAAATGGGTCCGCTGGTGACCGCGCAGCACCGCAAGAAGGTAATGGGCTACATCGAGGACGGCATCGCCAGCGGCGCCGATCTGGTGGTGGACGGCCGCGACCTGAAGGTGCCGGGCAACGAGAAAGGATTTTTCCTGGGCGGCACGCTGTTCGATAACGTGAAGCCCGCCATGAACATCTACCGCGAAGAGATTTTCGGACCGGTGCTGTGCATCGTGCGCGTGCCGGATTTCGCCAGCGCGGTGGAACTCATCAATGCGCATGAGTTCGGCAACGGCGTGGCGTGCTTTACGTCCGACGGCGGCGTGGCGCGCGCGTTCGCCCGCCAGATCAAGGTCGGCATGGTGGGCATCAACGTGCCGATCCCCGTGCCCATGGCGTGGCATTCGTTCGGCGGCTGGAAGCGCTCGCTGTTCGGCGACCACCATGCGTACGGCGAGGAAGGCATCCGTTTTTACTCGCGCTACAAGAGCGTGATGCAACGCTGGCCCGACAGCATCGCCAAGGGCGCCGAATTCACGATGCCCGTCGCGAAGTGACGCCCCCCCGAGGCGCGTAGCGCCTCCCCCCAGGGGGCCCGGATCCGCGCGACCCCGCTTGGGGAGGGCGTGCATGAATTGGGGCGCGTCGTTCTTGCCTCGGGATTGAGGGGCGTGGCTTGAAGCATTGACACTGCGCGGCGCCTCGCCGCGCCTACCGAATATCTGTACGACAAGGGGAAACCTGATGCGCATCGGGATCGGCGGCTTTCAGCATGAGACGAATACGTTCGCGCCATCGCGCGCGGCGTGGGAAGATTTTGCGGACAAGGGTGGGGGGTGGCCGAAGCTGGTCAGTGGCCCCGCAATGTTCGAGGCGGTGGCGGGCGCCAATATTCCGGTGGCGGGATTTATCGAGGCCATGGGGCAGCATGCGTTGATTCCCACGACGTGGGCCGCGGCGAGTCCTTCGGGGCATGTGACCCGGGATGCGTTCGAGCGTATCAGCGCGATGATTTTGCAAGGGTTGTCGCAGGCCATGCCGCTGGATGGCGTGTATCTGGATCTGCACGGCGCCATGGTCACCGAGCATCTGGATGATGGCGAGGGCGAACTGCTCAAGCGTGTGCGCGAACTGGTGGGTCCCAACGTGCCGATCGTTGCCAGCCTGGACCTGCACGCCAACGTGACCCGCGCGATGGTGCGCCATGCCGACGCATTGGTCTGTTATCGCACCTATCCCCACATCGACATGGCCGAGACCGGGCAGCGCGCCGCCGGCCTGCTGGCGCAGCGGCTGGGCGGCATGCCGCGTCATTATGCGGCCCTGCGCAGCCTGCCGTTTTTGATTCCTCTGTGCTGGCAGTCCACCGACATCGAGCCGGCGCGCAGCCTGTATCAGCTGGTGGGCGATCTTGAGGCGCGTGGCGCGGCCAGCGTTTCCTTTGCGACCGGGTTTCCGGCAGCGGACTTTCCCGAATGCGCGCCCACGGTCTGGGCTTACGGCATGACGCAGGCTGAAGCGGACGCCGCCGCAGACGAGATGACGCGCGCGGTCATGAATGCCGAACAGGACTTCGGCGGCAAGCTCTACACGCCGGACGAAGCCGTGCAGGAAGCGTTGCGGCTGGCACGCGATGCATCCAAGCCGGTGGTCATCGCCGATGCGCAGGACAACCCCGGCGCGGGCGGCAGTTCCGACACCACCGGCGTGCTGCGCGCCCTGATCCGCCACGATGCGCGCGATACGGCCATTGGTCTGATTGTTGACCCCGCCGCCGCGCTGGCCGCCCATCGAGCCGGTGCAGGCAACACGGTGCGGATTGCACTGGGTGGACACTCGGGTATTCCCCACGACGAACCGCTGGACACCGAGTTCATCGTCGAGAAAACTTCGGAAGGACGCTTCGATACGCATGGCGCGTTCTATCGCGGCTTTCACATGGATCTGGGCCCCAGCGCGTGCCTTCGCATCGGCGGCGTGCGCATCATCCTGGCCTCGAACAAGGTGCAGATGGCCGACCAGGAGATGTTCCGGTTTGCCGGCGTTGAGCCCACGCGCGCCGCGATTCTGGTGGTCAAGAGTTCGGCGCACTTTCGCGCCGATTTCACGCCCATCGCGCACACGATTCTGGTCTGCGCGGCGCCCGGCTCCATGCTGATGGATGCGGCAAAACAACCATGGACACGGTTGCGTCCCGGCATCAGAATGGCGCCTTGCGGGCCGGTGTTTGACGGCCGGACCGCAGCGACAGCCTGACCCTCGCGCGCCGCTTCACCGCGGCGCGTCAACGACGTAGCGGCCCACGCGCCGCTCACTACGCTTCAAGGGGAAATACATGCTCAAGTTTGTCCGAGCGGCCGCGCTCGCCGGCGTCACGCTCGCCATGGCGCATGGCGCCTATGCCGAGACCGTCATCAAGACGGTGATGCACTCGCCGCTGCGCCTCACCGATCCGCACGCCACCACCGCCTACATCACGACGTGGCACGGTTACATGATCTACGACACCTTGCTGGCCACCGATGCCGACAACAAGGTCCAGCCGCAGATGCTTGAGAAGTGGGAAGTCTCGCCGGACGGCAAGACTTACACCATGACGCTGCGCCCGGGCCAGAAATGGCATGACGGCCAGCCGGTGACTGCCGAGGATTGCGTGGCGTCGATCAAGCGCTGGGCCGGCGGCGACGGCATGGGCCGCACCCTGCTGAAGTTCACCGACAAGATCGAAGTCATCGACGACAAGAGCTTTCGCATCGTCATGAAGGAACCCACGGACCTGGCGCTGCGCGCCCTGTCCAAGCCCACTGGCACCGCGCCGTTCATGATGCCCAAGCGCATCGCCGAACAGGCCATTGGCAAGCCCATCACCGACATGACAGGCTCCGGCCCGTTCAAGGTCGCCGAGTTCAAGCCGGGCGTGAAGACCGTGTACGTCAAGAACGCCGACTACGTGCCGCGCAAGGAACCCGTCAGCGGTCTGGCCGGCGGCAAGGTCGTCCATGTCGACAAGGTCGAATGGGACGTGATGCCCGACGCGCTGACCACCGCCAACGCGCTGCTCGGCGGCGAAATCGACTTCGTCGAGCAATTCCCGTACGACCTGCTGCCAATGATCGAAGGCAACCCGGACCTGAAGGAAGAGTCGCTCAGCCCGGTCGGCTACTTCACGATGTACCGCTTCAACTTCAAGTACCCGCCCTTCAACAACAAGAAGATCCGCCAGGCCGCCATGTACGCGATCGGCCAGGAAGACGTGATGAAGGCGCTGGTCGGCAATCCCAAGTACTGGAAGACCTGCGCCTCGCTGTGGGGCTGCGGCACGCCGCTGGAAAGCGATATCGGCAAGGACATGGTCGTGCCGTCGAACATCGAGAAGGCCAAGGCGCTGCTCAAGGAAGCGGGTTACGACAACACGCCCATCCTCGTCATGCACGCCACCGACGTGGGCACGCTGTCCGCGCAACCCGTCGTGATGGCCGCGGCGCTGCGCAAGGCGGGCTTCAACGTCAACCTGGCGGCGATGGACTGGCAAAGCGTGGCCACGCGCCGCGCCTCGAAGGCCGCGCCGGCCGAAGGCGGCTGGAACGTCCACAACACCAACTGGTACGCCACCGACGTGATGGACCCCGTGCGTTCCGCCCCCGCGGCCGCCAACGGCGACAACGCGTGGTTCGGCTGGCCCGAGTTCCCGCAAATCGAGGAACTGCGCACCAAGATGGCGTTGACGTCGGATCCGGCCGAGCAGAAGAAGATCTCCGAGGAAGTGCAGCGCATCGGCATCGACGAAGGCCTGTACGTGCCGCTGGGCCAGATGTCCGTGCCCACCGTCTACTCGACCAAGCTGTCGGGTTTGGTGCACGCGCCGGTCTTCGCGTTCTGGAACGTCAAAAAGGCCCCTTGATGGGCTCCGGGCCTGCGCGCCGCAGCATGCAGTCCGCGCAGGCCTAATTAGTACTGGGGGAATTACATGCTGGCATTTGTCTCACGCCGGCTCCTCGCGACCATCCCGGTTCTGGTGATGGTCGCGGTGGTGGTCTTTGCGATATTGCGTTTCAGTCCCGGGGATCCGGCCATCATCATGGCGGGCGATGGCGCCACGCCCGAACGTATCGTCCAGATACGGCAGACGATGGGCCTGGACCAGCCGGTGGTCAAACAGTTCTTCATCTGGGGCGGCAAGCTCCTGCAGGGCGACCTGGGCACCTCGCTCATGTCCGGCGTGCCGGTCACGAAACTCATCGCGCAGCGCCTTGAGCCTTCGCTCAGCCTGGCAGTGCTCACGCTGGTCTTCACGCTGCTCGTCGCCATTCCGCTGGGCGTGCTGGCCGCATGGCGCCAGGGCAAGCTGCTGGACCGCGCCGTCATGGGCTTTTCGGTGCTGGGGTTCTCGGTGCCGGTGTTCGTCACCGGCTACCTGCTGATCTGGGCCTTCGCCATCAAGCTCGGCTGGTTCAACGTGCAGGGCTATACGCCGCTTGAGAAGGGATTCTGGCTGTTCCTGCATCGGCTCATCCTGCCCTCGCTCGCGCTGTCCACCGTGTACGTGGCGCTCATCGCGCGCATCACGCGCACCAGCGTCATCGAGGTCATGGGCGAGGACTTCATCCGCACCGCTCGCTCCAAGGGCCTGGGCGAAACCGGCGTGCTGCTTGGCCACGCGCTGCGCAATGCCGCCGTACCCATCGCCACCGTCGTGGGCGTGGGCATCGCGCTCTTGATCAGCGGCGTCGTCGTCACCGAATCGGTGTTCAACATCCCGGGCCTCGGCCGGCTGGTGGTGGAAGCCGTGCTGGCGCGCGACTACCCGGTCATCCAGGGCCTGACGCTTTTCTTCGCGTTCGTCTACGTGTTCATCAATCTGGTTGTCGATTGCGCCTACACGGTGTTCGACCCGCGTATCCGGTACTGACGCCATGAGCATGCAAACGCCAACCGATGCCGCCGCACAGGCGGCCGCCGACCTCCCCGGAGGCGGCACGCCCCACATCACCGCCTGGCGGCAGATCCGCCAGGGACTCAAGAGCTGGCCCGTCATGCTGGCGCTGGTGGTGCTGGCGGCGATCGTCTTCATCGCCCTCTTCGCGCCGCTGCTGGGCACGGTCGATCCCACTCTCCTCAACCCGGGCGCACGGCTCAAGCAGCCCTTCACGGACTATTTCCTGGGCACCGACGCGTTCGGCCGCGACGTGTGGTCGCGCGTGGCCTACGGCGCGCGCATCTCGCTGATCGCGGGCCTGGGCGCCGCCGTGGTCAGCGTGGCCCTCGGGCTGGTCATTGGCGTCATCGCCGGCTGGTTCCGGTCGCTGGACGGCCCCATCATGCGCACGATGGACGCCATCATGGCGATTCCCGGCATCCTGCTGGCGATCGCGCTGGTGTCGGTCACCGGCGCCAGCATCACGACCGTGCTCGTGGCCATCACCATTCCGGAAATCCCGCGGGTGGTGCGGCTGGTGCGCGGCCAGATCCTGAGCGTGCGGGGCGAACCCTACGTGGAGGCCGCGCTGGCGCTGGGCACGCCGCTGCCGCTGCTGCTGTGGCGTCACATGGTGCCCAGCACCATCGCGCCGCTGACCGTGCAGGGAACCTATGTCTTCGCGTCCGCCATGCTGACCGAGGCCATCCTCAGCTTCCTGGGCGCGGGCATCCCGCCCGAGATCGCGTCCTGGGGCAACATCATGTCCGAAGGCCGCATGTACTTCCGCATGCTGCCCGGCCTGATCCTGTTCCCCGGACTGTTCCTGTCGCTGACCGTGCTCAGCGTGAACATCCTGGGCGACGCCTTGCGCGACGCGCTGGACCCGAAAATGGTGCGCAGGATCTGATGCCGATGAACTATTCCCCCAATCCCCCCGCGGGCGATACCTCGTCCGCCATCCTGGCCATCCGCAACCTGTCGGTCGAAGTCGGCGGCGCGGGCAACCGCGTCGTGCGCAACCTGAGCCTGGACGTACACGCCGGCGAAACGGTGTGCGTGGTGGGCGAGTCCGGTTCGGGCAAGTCCGTCACGTCGCTGGCCGTCATGGGCCTGTTGCCGCAAGGCATCCTGAACATCAGCGCGGGCTCCATCCGCGTCGAGGGCGAAGACGTCGCCACGGCCACGCAGCGGCGCCTGCGCGAGCTGCGGGCCACGCGCATGGCCATGGTCTTTCAAGAACCCATGACCGCGCTGAACCCGGTGCATACGGTGGGCAAGCAGGTCGACGAGGTGCTGCGGCTGCACCGCAAGAACATGTCGGCCGCCGAGCGCCGCACTAAGGTGCTGGACATGTTCCAGTCCGTGCACCTGCCCGACATCGAACGCATCTACGACGCTTATCCGCACCAGCTCTCGGGCGGCCAGCGCCAGCGCATCGTCATCGCGATGGCTCTGATTCTGGAACCCAAGCTGCTGATCGCCGACGAGCCCACCACGGCGCTGGATGTCACCACGCAGAAGCAGATCCTGGCGCTCATCAAGGAGCTGCAGGTCAAGCACCAGACGGCCGTGCTGTTCATCACGCACGACTTTGGCGTGGTGGCCGAGATCGCGGACCGCATCGTCGTCATGAACCGCGGCGACCTGATCGAAAGCGGCACGCGCCACGAGATCCTGGCCGAGCCCAAGCAGTCCTACACTCGCCGCCTGGTGTCGTCGGTGCCCAGCCTCGTGCCGTCGCGCCGCGAACCCCCAACCGGCACGCCGGTGCTGCACGTCAAGGGGCTGGGCCGCACCTACGGCGGCAAGGGCTCGCTGTTTTCGCGCAAGGCGGCGCAGCACGTCGTCGCCGCCACGGACGTCAACCTGACGCTGCGCAAGGGCGAGATCCTGGGCATCGTCGGTGAATCCGGATCGGGAAAATCGACGGTCGCGCGCTGCATCGTGCGGCTCATCGAACCCACCGCTGGCCACATGATGATGGGCGGCGAAGACTTGAGCACGCTGTCCGGCTCGGCGCTGCGCCCGGTGCGCCGCCGCATCCAGATCGTGTTCCAGGATCCGTACCGGTCATTGAACCCGCGCCGCACGGTGGGCGAATCCATCATCGAGGGCCTGCTGAACTTTGGCGTGGGCCGTGAACAGGCGCTCAAACGCGCCAGCGAGACGCTCAGCGTGGTGGGCCTGAGCCCCGATGCCATGCGGCGTTATCCGCACCAGTTTTCGGGCGGCCAGCGCCAGCGCATCTGCATCGCGCGCGCGCTGGTCATGGACCCCGAAATCCTCGTGGCCGACGAGGCCGTCTCGGCGCTGGACGTGTCCGTGCAGGCGCAGGTGCTGGAGCTGCTGGAACAGGTGCGCGAGCGCACGGGCGTAGGCGTGCTGTTCATCACCCACGATCTGCGCGTGGCCGCGCAGATCTGCGACACCATCATGGTGATGCAACGCGGCCAGGTGGTCGAAACTGGGTCCGCCGAAACTGTGCTGACCGAGCCGCGCCACGCCTACACCCGGGCCCTGATCGACGCCGCCCCCGGCCGCGACTGGGACTTCCGCAATTTCCGGCCCATTGCGCCCGGCTTGTTGCCGGCTTCATCCCCGGCCACCTCCCCGGCCGCCTGACGCCCTTTCCGACCCACTGGAACCGAGATGCCGCAACCGCATGAAATGTCCGCCCAGGAACTCCTCGAGGCATATCGCAGCAAGACCCTGTCGCCCGTCGAGGCGACACGGTCGGTGCTGGACCATATCGAGCGCTGGGAGCCCCGGCTGAAAGCGACCTACGCGCTGGATCCGGAAGGCGCGCTGGCCATGGCCCGCGCATCCGAGGCCCGCTGGATGAAGGGCGAACCGCAGGCCTGCGGCGGGTATACGCTGGATGGCGTGCCCGCCACCATCAAGGAAAACATCGCCACGCGCGGCGTGCCCGTGCCGCTGGGCACTGCGGCCACAGATCTCACCCCGGCGGCCGCCGACGCCCCGCCCGCCGCGCGCATGCGCGAGTCGGGCGCCGTGCTGCTGGGCAAGACCACGATGCCCGACTACGGCATGCTGTCGTCCGGGCTGTCGAGCTTTCACGAACTGACGCGCAATCCGTGGGACCTGACCAAGAACCCCGGCGGCTCCAGCGCCGGCGCCGGCGCCGCGGCAGCAGCCGGCTATGGCCCGCTGCACATCGGCACCGACATCGGCGGCTCGGTCCGCCTGCCGGCCGCCTGGTGCGGCATCGCCACGCTCAAGCCCAGCCTGGGCCGCATTCCCATCGATCCGCCCTTCATGGGCCGCTGCGCCGGCCCGATGACGCGCACCATCACCGACACGGCGCTGATGATGGGCGTGCTGTCGCAGCCCGACGCGCGCGACCACATGAGCCTGCCGTTCCAGGAGATCGACTGGCTGAACCTGGAGCACGACGTGCGCGGCCTGCGCATCGGGCTGCTGCTGGACGCGGGCTGCGGTCTGCCGCTGGATCCCGAGACCCGCGATGCGGTGGAAGCCGCCGCGCGCGCCTTCGAGGCGGCAGGCGCCATCGTCACGCCCATGCAACCCTGGATGACGCCCGGCATGCTCGACGGCGTCGATCAGTTCTGGCGCACGCGCTCGGCCATCGACCTTGGCGCGCTGTCCGAGGAACGCCGCGCGAAGATCCTGCCCTTCATCCGCGCCTGGGCCGAGAGCGGCGGCGGGCATAGCGGCGAAGACGTCTTCCGCAGCTACTACGAAACGCTGAACGTGCGGGCGCGCACCGTCGCGGCCTGCGCGCCGTATGACTACGTGCTGTCGCCGGTCGCGCCCGTCGTGGCCTACAACGCCGAATGGCCCTCGCCCACCAACGAGGTCGCCACGACGATGCACCACATCGGGTTCACGCTGCCCTTCAACATGAGCGAGCAGCCGGCGGCCTCGGTCAATTGCGGCTACACGAAGGCGGGCCTGCCCATCGGCCTGCAGATCGCGGGCGCGCGCTTTGACGACCTGGGCGTGCTGCGCGTGGCGCGCGCCTGGGAACGGATGCGCCCCGCACAGCGCCCCTGGCCCCAGCCGCCCGCGGCACACTGAATTTCCACGGCAACCCACAGGAATTCCCCATGCGTTGGCTTCTGGCAATGATCAAGCACGAGACGAATACGTTTTCGCCCGTGCCCACCCCTCTTGAACGTTTCTTTCGCGGCAGTCCCGAGATCCTGGCCGGCGACCGCGCCATCAAGGCCTACGAAAACACCGACAGCGGCCTGGGTGGCTACATCGAGGTCGCCCGCCGCGAGGGCGCGGAGATCGTGCTGCCGGTGGCGGCCGAGTCGTGGCCCAGCGGCCCCACCAGCGCGCAGACGCACGAACGCCTGTGCACGCTGATCCTGGACGAGGTCAAGCGCGGCGGCTTCGACGCCATCCTGCTGGACCTGCACGGCGCGATGGTGGCCGAGGGCGTGGAGGACGCCGAGGGCGACCTGCTGCGCCGCCTGCGCGAGATCGATCCCACGACGCCCGTTGCCGTGACGCTGGACATGCACGCCAATATCTACGATGACATCGTGCGCAACGCCACCGTCATCAGCGGCTTTCACACCTATCCGCACGTGGATATCCGCGATGCGGGCGTGCGCGCCGCAAACGTCATCGTCCGCACGTTAAAAGGCGAGATCAGGCCGGTGATGACGTGGGCCAACAAGCCCATGCTGCCGCACATCATGTGCCAGGGCACGCACGCCGCGCCCAACAAACCGCTGCAGGAGCGGTGCAAGGAACTTGAGGCCAGCGGTGTGCTGGCGGCGTCCGTCTTCGTGGGATTTCCCCATGCGGACATTCGCGAAGCCGGCCTGAGCGCCGTCGTCTGTACGGACGGCAACCTGGCCGCCGCCGAGCAGCATCGCGACGAATTGCTGGACCGCGCGTGGAACGGCCGCGCCGACTGGGTGTTTCATTCGGAACCGCTGGCGCCCACCATCGCGCGCGCCAAGGCCATCGAACAAGGCCCGGTCGTGCTGCTGGACCATTACGACAACACGGGCTCGGGCGGCACGATGGACACGACGGCCGTGCTGGCCGAAGTGCTGCGCCAGGAATTGGACAACGTGGTCTTCTACGCGATCTGCGACCCGCAGGCCGCAAAGGAAGCCGCCGCCGCGGGCGTGGGCAACACCATCACGCTCAAGCTGGGCGGCAAGCTGCCCATGCCGGCCATCAAGCAGCCCAGCAACCCGCTTGAAGTCACCGGCCGCGTCAAACTGGTGTTCGACGGCGTCTATCTGAACCGCGGCCCGATGTACCGCGGCGTGCGCAACGACACCGGCCTGACTGTGGTGATCGACACCGGCCGCGTGGAGATCGTGGTGGTCTCGCGCCACCAGGAACCCTTCGACATCAACTGCCTGCTGTCGGCCGGCATCGACCCCCTGCAAAAGCGCTACGTGGTCCTGAAGAGCCGCATCCACTGGCGCGCGGGCTTCTCGGACATGGCGACCGAGATCATCGAATGTACCGGCGTGGGCGTCACGACTTCCGATTACAGCCAGGTCGAGTTCAAGCACGTGCGCCGTCCGATCTATCCGCTTGATCCGCTTTGAGGCCAGGCCTTTTGTCGACAAAAGCCGGCGCCTCGAGCGCCGGCTTTCATTTTGAAATCTTCGGTAACTGCGCGCGCGTTCAGCGGGACACGCGTCTCGGTATACTCCGCCGCGGGCCTGACAGGCCGATGAATACGTGTATCCCGGACGGTTCCGCTCGCACGGACGAGCGTGGCGCCATAAGCCGCTGCCGGATATGACTCGACAATCAACGATACAAGCAGAACGATGAAAAAGAGCGTAGCGATCACCCTGGGCGTGGTCATAGTGGGAGCGGGAAGCTGGGTCGGGGCCACGTGGTACACCGGCAAGCGCATCGAAGAGGACGCGCAGCGTCATCTGGCACAGGCCAACGAAAAACTCGCCAAGATCACGCCGCTGTTCGGCCTGCGCATCGATCAGCTCAAGTACGAGCGCGGCCTGTTCTCGACGCAGGCGCGTTATGGCGTGTCGCTCGTCAAGAACGACAAGGGCCTGGACGACCTGCCCGCCGGCATGATCGAGTTCGACGCGAACATCGAGCACGGCCCCTTCCCCAAGAGCGCCCTGTCGCGCGGCGCCATTGCGCCGAAGCTGGCGTTCATCCACACCGAGATCGCCAAGACGGACAACATCAAGCCCGTCTTCGAACTGACCAAGGACGTCTCCCCGCTGATGGGCGACGCCATCGTCAGCTACAGCGGCAACGCCACGTCCACCGCCGCAATCGCACCGATCGTCGTCACGCATGACGGCAATGCGCTCGACTTCAGCGGCATGCGGATGGAAGGCACCTTCGACCGTGACACGCAGGCCGTCACCGCGCACGGCGTGATGGACAAGCTGGCCGTCGACGGCACCAAGAGCCGCGACCCCGTCAAGATGACCATCGCGGGCCTGACCATGGACGTCGACAGCCGCATGGGCAAGTTCGGCATCTCGATGGGCAATTCGGACCTGAAGATCAAGCGCGTGGACGTGCTGCGCCCGACGGACAACATGAAGGTTGCGCTGGACAACTTCAGCTACGGTGTGAAGCTGTCCGAGGACGACAAGGCCATCAACGTGCAGGCCGCGTACCAGACGGGCGACCTGACTGTGAACGACGTGGTGCTGGGCAACGGCCAAGCCGTGATCAAGCTGGCCCGGCTGGATGGCCAGGCCGTCAAGCAGCTCTCGGACACGTACCACCAGCTCATGCGCCAGTACATGCTGGGCGCAAGCGACGAAGGCCTGAAGGACGAGCAGTTCGACGTCCTGCTGGATAACGCCGGCAAGCTGCTGGCGGGCAATCCGTCGTTCAGCATCGATCCGCTGAGCTGGAAGACGGCCAAGGGCGAAAGCAAGCTGACCTTCACGCTTGACCTGGCCAACCCGGCCAATGCCAAGGACCTGACCCCGCAGGAAATCGCGGTGCAGGCGATCAAGAAGATCGACGCCTCGCTGGTGATCTCCAAGCCCATGGTGAAGGACCTGATGGTGCAGTACGCCATCAAGACCGAAGGCGTGCCCGCCGAGAAAGCGGCGGCCGACGCCGACGAAAACATCCGCCAGATGGCCGGCATGGCCGAAATGATGAATGTCGGCAAGAACGACGGCGACAACATCGTCGGCAAGTTCACCTTTGCCGACGGCATGGGCGACCTGAACGGCCAGAAGATTCCTGCCGAGGAATTGTTCAGCGGCCTCTTGGGCGCGACCGGCATGGGCGCGATGGACGATGACGACGAGCTGTCCGGCATCGGCATGGATCCGGACGCCGAACCCGCCGCCCCCGCGCCGGTCGCGGGCGTCATGCAGGACTTCAACCTGGACGACGTCGCCAGCATGCTGGACGACATGGGCTACACGGTCACCCGCAGCGACGGCACCGACGGCCCCGTGCTGGTCCTGAACCCGGGCACCACCGGCGCCACCGACCTGCGCCTGGAGTTCCTGTGCAATGACTTCACGGAAAAGTGCCTGGATCTGGTCGCGACCGCCACGTACGCCACCAAGAAGCCGATGACGCTCAAGGCCATCAACGCCTGGAACCAGGAATACCGCTGGAGCCGCGCCTACCTGGATGACAAGAACCAGGCCGTGCTGCAGATGGACATGAACGCCGAAGGCGGCCTGGGCAAGGACAACCTGCAGATCCTGCTCAACACGTTCATCAGCATCGCCGAAGACTTCAGCGCCGCGGCGAAGGCGCCTGCGAAGTAATGCGCGGCCGGCTTGACACCGGCCCCAAGAAAAAGCCCCCGCCTGTACAGGTCGGGGGCTTTTTTCATGGTGCTGACATGGTGTCAGACACTTTCCACTACCAAGGTGTCTGACACCCGCTGAAACGCTGCGACAAACTGAAGCGCGTCTCCCGAGGGTGTCAGACACCTTCCAACCGTTGCCAAGGTGTCTGACACCCGCTGAGACGCTGCGACAAGCTGAAGCGCATCTCCCTAGGGTGTCAGACACCTTCCAATGCCAAGGTGTCTGACACCCGCTGAAACGCTGCGACAAGCTGAAGCGCATCTCCCTAGGGTGTCAGACACCTTCCAACCGCAACCTTACGCGTACGCTTCGATCGGCAGGCACGCGCAGACCAGGTTGCGGTCGCCGTAGGCGTTGTCCACGCGGGCGACCGGCGGCCAGTACTTGCCGTCGCGCAGGGTCGCCACCGGGTAGGCGGCCTGCTGGCGCGGGTAGTCGTGCAGCCATTCCTCGGCCAGCAGCATCTGCGCGGTATGCGGCGCATTCTTCAGGACGTTGTCGTCACGGTCGCGTTCGCCGCGTTCGACCTGGGCGATCTCTTCGCGGATGGCGATCATCGCGTCGATGAAGCGGTCCAGCTCGGCCACGCCTTCGGATTCCGTGGGTTCGACCATCAGCGTACCCGCGACCGGGAAGCTCATGGTGGGCGCGTGGAAGCCGTAGTCCATCAGGCGCTTGGCGATGTCTTCGGCGCTGATGCCGCTGGTTTCCTTGAGCGGACGCACGTCCAGGATGCACTCGTGCGCCACGCGGCCGTTGCGGCCCGCGTACAGGACCTCGTAGTGGCCGCGCAGGCGGGTGGCAATGTAGTTGGCGTTCAGGATGGCGACTTCGGTGGCGCGGCGCAGGCCGTCCGCGCCCATCAGCGCGATGTACACGAACGGGATCGGCAGGATGCCGGCCGAGCCGAAAGGCGCGGCCGAGACCGGGCCGACCTTGGCGTCGCCGGGCAGCTTGCCCTGCTCGTTCACAACGCCCGGCAGGTAAGGCGCCAGGTGCGAGCGCACCGCCACGGGGCCCACGCCGGGTCCGCCGCCGCCGTGCGGGATGCAGAACGTCTTGTGCAGGTTCAGGTGGGACACGTCCGAGCCGAACTTGCCGGGCTTGGCCACGCCAACCATCGCGTTCATGTTGGCGCCGTCCAGGTACACCTGGCCGCCGGCCTGATGGACCAGATCGCAGATTTCGGTGACGGCTTCTTCGAACACGCCGTGCGTCGACGGGTACGTGATCATCAGCGCGGCCAGCTTGTCGCCGACCTGTTCGATCTTGGCGCGCAGGTCCGCGAGGTCCACGTTGCCGTTGGCGTCGGACGCCACCACCACCACGTCCATGCCGGCGAGCTGCGCCGAGGCGGGGTTGGTGCCGTGCGCCGAAGACGGGATCAGGCAGATGTTGCGCTGATGCTGGCCGTTGGCCTGGTGGTAACCGCGAATGGCGAGCAGGCCCGCGTATTCGCCCTGCGCGCCCGAGTTGGGCTGCAGGCTGATGTTGTCGTAGCCGGTGATTTCGCACAGCGCGGCGGACAGACGATCGATCAGTTCCACGTAGCCCTGGCTTTGCGAGGCCGGCGCGAACGGGTGGATCAGTGCGAATTCCGGCCAGGTGATGGGGATCATCTCGGCCGTGGCGTTGAGCTTCATGGTGCACGAGCCCAGCGGGATCATCGTGCGGTCCAGCGCCAGATCCTTGTCGGCCAGCTTGCGCAGGTAGCGCAGCATGTCGGTTTCGGACTGGATGCTGGAGAAGATGGGATGCTTCAGGATGGCGCTTTCGCGCGCGACCGCGGCGGGAATGCCGCAGGGGGCCGCGGCGTCGAGCGCGTCGATGTCCAGTTCGACGTCATCGCGTTCAAGGCCCGAGGCGAAGACGTTGACCAGCGCTTGCAGGTCGGCCGCGGTGACGGTTTCGTCCAGCGAGATGGCCAGGCGGGCGCCATCGACGCGGCGCAGGTTGATGTGCGCGCAGTCGGCGGCCGTCAGAATGGCGGGCGTCGCGGCGCCGGTTTCCACCAGCAGCGTGTCGAAGAACGTGTCGTTGGCGACCTTGACGTCCAGCTTGATGAGCTCGGCGCGCAGGATGGCGGTGGCGCGCTGCACGCGCTCGGCGATGCGGCGGATGCCGGCGGGGCCGTGCCACACCGCGTACATGCCGGCCATCACGGCCAGCAGCACCTGCGCGGTGCAGATGTTGGAGGTGGCCTTCTCGCGGCGGATGTGCTGTTCGCGCGTCTGCAGCGCCAGGCGCAGCGCGGGATTGCCTTGCGCGTCCTTGGACACGCCGACCAGACGGCCGGCCATGTTGCGCTTGAATGCGTCCTTGCAGGCCATGAAGCCGGCGTGCGGGCCGCCGAAGCCGAACGGCACGCCAAAGCGCTGGGCCGAACCGACGGCGATGTCGGCGCCCCACTCGCCCGGCGCGGCCAGCACGGCCAGCGCCAGCAAGTCGGTCGCGCATGCGACCACCGCGCCTTGCGCGTGGGCGGCTTCGGCCAGCTTGCGGTAGTCGGACACCGAACCCGTGCTGTGCGGGTACTGCAGCAGCACGCCAAAGCACTCGGGCAGGCCTTCGGCTTCGTCGCCGATGCGGATCTCGATGTCCAGGCCCTCGGCGCGCGTGCGCACGACTTCGATGGTCTGCGGATGCACGTGGCGCGAGATGAAGAACACCGGGCTCTTGGACTTGGCGCTGCGGCGCGCGAGCGTCATCGCTTCGGCGGCGGCGGTGCTTTCGTCAAGCAGCGAGGCGTTGGAGATGTCCAGCCCGGTCAGGTCGGCGACCATGGTCTGGTAATTGAGCAGGGCTTCGAGGCGGCCCTGCGAGATCTCGGGCTGGTAGGGCGTGTAGGCCGTGTACCAGGCGGGATTCTCAAGAATGTTGCGCAACACCACGTTCGGCGTCTGCGTGCCGTAGTACCCCTGCCCGATGTAGCTGCGGTAGACCTTGTTGCGGCCCGCCACCTGCTTCAGTTCGGCCAGCACGTCGGCTTCGCTGCGCGACGCGGGTAGCGCCAGCGGCTCCTTGCTGCGGATCTTGGGAGGCACGACTTCTTCGATCAGGGCGTCCAGGCTATCGCTGCCGATCACGGCAAGCATGGCGGCCTGGTCGGCGTCGGAGGGGCCGATGTGGCGGGGGATGAAGTCGGTATGGGTGTCTAGGGCGCGCGACATGGGGGGATCTCGGGGTAGCGGGTGTCGTCCTGCGAACGGACGGTATTGCGTCTGGCGGAGGAGGCGGCGCCGCGCAGCGGCCCGCCCTCCCCGCGTGCGGCATCAGCCGTTGGCGACGGCTTCGTAGCCGGCGGCGTCCAGCAGCTTGTCGGCGTCGGCGGCGTTGTCCGGCTTGATCTTGAAGATCCAGGCGGTGAAGGCCGATTCGTTGATCAGGTTGGGGTTGCTTTCCAGTTCTTCGTTGAAGGCAACGATTTCGCCGGACACGGGCGCGTAGATGTCCGAGGCGGCCTTGACCGACTCGACCACGCCGGCGGTCTCGCCCGCGCTCAGCTTGGCGCCGACGTTCACGTCGCCAACAAAGACCAGATCGCCCAGTTGTTCCTGGGCGGTGTCGGTGATGCCGACGACGAACACGTCGCCCTCGGCTTTGACCCATTCATGGGACTCGGTGTACTTGCGATCGGTGGGCAGACTCATGGGAACTCCTGAGGGAATGCGGGTAGATGAATGGTGTTGCGCGCCTCGCGCGGGCGGCCGTTGCCCAGAACGGGCCGGCGCACGCGCGAAGCTTCGAGTTTACGAGTGTTCTACGGCTTTGCCGTTACGCACGAAAGGCAGCTTGCACGCCACGGCGGGCACCCACTTGCCGCGGATGTCGACCTCGACCGTATCGCCCGCAACCACGCCTTGCGGCAGGCGGGCAAAGCCGATCGACACGCCCAGCGTGGGCGACATGGTGCCGCTGGTCAGTTCGCCCACCCCTTGCGCGGTGCGCACGGCCATGTGCGCGCGCATGACGCCGCGTTCCTGCAGCTTCAGGCCAATGAAGGTGGCGGGCTTGGCGAACTGCTCGATCGCGTCGCGGCCGATAAAGCGGCGCTCGGCGTTCTTGCCGGACACGGTCCAGGTCAGGCCGGCTTCGCCGGGCTGCGTCAGTTCGTCCATGTCCTGGCCGTACAGGTTCATACCGGCTTCCAGGCGCAGGGTGTCGCGCGCGCCCAGGCCCGCCGGACGCACGCCCTGGGCGATCAGGTCGCGCCACAGTTGCACGACTTCGGAGGCGGGCAGGACGATTTCGAAACCGTCTTCGCCGGTGTAGCCCGTGCGGGCGACCAGCGTGTCGCCGCCCACGCGGGCGGCAACGAAGGGGGTCAGCGGTTCGCTGGCGGCTTGCCAGGCCGGGCGGGCAGCCCAGACCTTGGCGCGGGCGTTGGGGCCCTGCACGGCCACCATGGCCAGATCGCGGCGCGGGGCAATGGTCACGTCGAACGCGCCTGCCTGCTTGACGCGCTGCATCCAGGCCACGTCCTTGTCGGCCGTGCCGGCGTTGACCACCACGCGCCATTCGTCGGCAGCGAAGAAATAGATGATGAGGTCGTCGATGACGCCGCCCTGCGGGTTCAGCATGCAGCTGTAGAGCGCCTTGCCCGGCACCGTCAGCTTGGCGACGTCGTTGGCGACCAGGCGCTGCAGGAAGGCGAAGGCATCGGGGCCCGTCACATCGACGTTGAGCATGTGCGAGACGTCGAACATGCCGGCGTCCTGGCGCACGACATGGTGCTCTTCGAGCTGCGAGCCGTAGGCCAGCGGCATGTCCCAGCCGCCGAAATCGACCATGCGGGCGCCGGCGGCGATGTGTTCTTCGGCGAGCGGGGTGCGTTTGAGGGATGCGGACATGCGGGGGAACTCCGGGACGGCAGCGATGCCAGGGTTACGGAATGCCGCTGGTTGCGGACGGACGGCGCCCGCGCAACGGCTGAATCTTCCGCCCCTCTGTCCTTTTGCCTGAGAGTTGCCCCGCGTGGCGGGTTTGCACCTTCGGCGCCTGGGCTGCTCGCAGTGTCCCTGTTTTGGGTGCGGCGCCAGGTCTCTCCAGAGTGCTGTTTTGCCACGTCCGCATGGCCGGCAATGGCGGCAAATGCGGGACGGGACAAGCCTGCGCGGTATCGGTTACCTGAGCGATTCTGGGCGAATTGCGCCTTCGGCGGCGGCCGGGCTTGACGCCTTCGGCCGCTCTCTCCCGCAGCATGCGTGACAGCGCCGAAAGCATACAACGAAAGCCCGGGGTAAGCCTAGGCCTGTTGCATGCCTGGCGGCGCTATCCCAGCGCGGTATCCAGCAGCATCATCAGCACGAAACCGATCATCAGGCCGCAGGTGGCGTAGACCTCGTGCCCCTTGCGGTGCGATTCCGGAATGATTTCGTGGCTGATGACAAACAGCATGGCGCCCGCGGCAAAGCCCAGACCCCACGGCAGGAGCGGCGCCGACCAGCCGACGACGGCAGCGCCCAGCACGGCGCCCACGGGCTCGATCAGCCCCGACAGCATGCCCAACGCCACGGCAAACGTGCGCTTGTAGCCGGCCGCCAGCAGGGCCACCGCCACAACCAGCCCCTCGGGAATGTCCTGGATTGCAATGCCGGTGGCCAGCGCCGTGCCGCGCACGGGATCTCCCGCCGCGTAGCCCACGCCGATCGCCAGGCCCTCGGGCAGGTTGTGCAGCATGATCGCGAACACGAACAGCCAAGTGCGGCGCAGGCGGTGCGCCTCCATCCCTTCCCTGCCCTTGATGAAATGCTCGTGCGGCAGGACCCGGTCCATCAGCAGCAGCACGGCTGCGCCCAATAGCAAGGCGGCGCCGACCGTCAGACCGGCGCCCCAGGGACCGTAGCCCAGCTCCTCGCCCGCGGCGATGCCCGGCGCGACCAGCGAAAACGCGCTGGCGGCCAGCATGACGCCGGCGCCAAAGCCGAACATGCTGTCCTGCGCCTTCTGCGGAATGGTGCGGGCAAAGAGAATGGGCAGGGTGCCGAGCGCGGTGGCCGCGGCCGCAACAAGACCGCCCAGCAGCGCGTCGGCCACGTGCGGCGCCCGCACGTCCAGGTAGACCCAGAGCTGGTACAGGGCCAGGCAGGACACCATCACGGCCAGCGTCCAGACGCTGATGCTGGTGGCCGCCGGCCGCACGCGATGACGGCTGAAGGTATTCATATGCGGCTGCGCTCCTTTCGGGAGATTCGCTCAGCCCTTTGCCGCAGCGTAGCGGCGCGAGACCTCGGGCCAGTTCACCACGTTGTAGAAAGCGCCGATGTATTCCGGCCGGCGGTTCTGGTACTTCAGATAATAAGCGTGTTCCCAGACATCCAGGCCCAGGATCGGCGTGTTGCCTTCCATCAGCGGGCTGTCCTGGTTGGCGCTGCTCTCGACCACCAGCTTGCCGGCCGGCGTCACGCTCAGCCAGGCCCAGCCGCTGCCGAAGCGGGTCAGCGCCGCCTTGGTGAAGGCTTCCTTGAAGGCAGGCAGCCCGCCCAGCTCGGCGTCGATGGCCGCGGCCAGCGCGCCATCCGGCTCGCCGCCGCCCTGCGGCGACATGACGGACCAGAACAGGCTGTGATTGGCGTGGCCGCCGCCGTGGTTGCGCACGGCGCCGCGCACGGCTTCGGGCAACTCCTTGATGCGGGAGACGAGCGCTTCCACGGGTTCGTCCGTCGCGATGCCGGCGCCTTCCAGCGCGGTGTTCAGGCCGTTGACGTAGGTCTGGTGATGCTTGGTGTAGTGGATCTCCATCGTCATCGCGTCGATGTGGGGTTCCAGCGCGTCATAGGCGTACGGCAGGGGCGGAAGGGTGTAGGCCATGCGAGTCTCCGGCTGATCCGTCCCTGGCGGGACAGGCTTGATAAAGATCAAAACATAAATGATATGTATTTTTATTTGATATCACAATGCCGGATTGGCCGAAATGTGCCCAGGCGGACGACTTCAGGACATTGCGGATGTGCGGACGAAAACGGCCGGCGGCCTACAGCGCTTGCCCGCAGGCCACGCCCGAGGCCCACGCCCACTGGAAGTTGTAGCCGCCCAGCCACCCCGTGACGTCAACGGCCTCGCCGATGAAGTACAGGCCCGGCGCGGCCTTGGCCTGCATGGACTTCTGATCCAGGCCGCGCGTATCCACGCCGCCACGCATGACTTCGGCCTTCTTGTAGCCCGCCGTGCCGCTGGGCACGAGCGTCCACTGATGGATGTCCTGCGCCAGCCCGCGCAGCGTCTTGTCCGGCGCGTCGGCCAGGCGCAGCGCGGCCAGGCCCGGCTTTCCGCCCTGCTCGGCCAGCTGCAGCCAGCGGTCGGCCAGCCGCTTGGGCCATAGCCCGCCCAGCACGGTGTGCAACTGCTGGCGATTGCCGGACTTGGACGCCAGCAGTTCCTGCGCCAGGTCGCGGCCCGGCGCCAGGTCGATCACGATGGGCTCGCCCGGCTTCCAGTAGCTGGAGATTTGCAGGATCGCCGGCCCTGACAGCCCGCGATGCGTGAACAGCAGGTCTTCCAGGAATTCGCCGCGCGCCTTGCCCTGCCCGGTCTGCAGGTTCACTTCCAGCGCCACGCCAGACAGCTCAGACAGCGGCTGCCACTGCGCCGGGTCGAAGGTCAGCGGCACCAGCGCGGGGCGCGGCTCGACGACCTTCAGGCCGAACTGGCGGGCGATCTTCAGGCCGAAGTCGGTGGCGCCCAGTTGCGGAATCGCCATGCCGCCGGTCGCGATGACCAGCTTGGCGGCCCGGATGACGCCCTGGCTGGTGCGCAGTTCGAAACCTTCGGCCCCGTGCGCGACCTCGGCCACCGAACAGCCCATGCGCCATTGCACATTGCCCGCGTCGCACTCGGCGCGCAGCATGTCGATGATGTTTTCGCTGGAGTCATCGCAGAACAGCTGGCCGCGATGCTTCTCGTGCCAGGCGATGCGGTGGCGCTTCATGAGCGCCAGGAAGTCCTGCGGCGTGTAGGCCGACAGTGCCGACCGGCAGAAATGGGGATTGTCGGACAGAAAATTGGCGGGCCCGGCGCCGATGTTCGTGAAGTTGCAGCGCCCGCCGCCCGAGATGCGGATCTTCTCGGCCAGGCGCTGCGCGTGGTCGACCAGCACCACGCGCAGGCCGCGCTGGCCGGCGACCGCCGCACACATCATTCCGGCGGCGCCCGCGCCAAGCACTGCAACATCGAACATCAAGATTTCCGGCCCGCCCGTGCTTACTCTTCGATCAGGCAATCAACGTAGTAACGCTTCTCGCCATCCGGACCCACTTCGTCGGCCAGGCCGTGGATGTAGGTTTCAAAGCCCGGGAAGCGTTCGTTGAACTCGCGCGCGAATTGCAGGTACTGCACGATGGTGCGGTTGAAGCGTTCGCCCGGGATCAGCAGCGGAATGCCCGGAGGATACGGCGTCAGCAGCACACCCGTGACGCGGCCTTCCAGCTTGTCGATGTCGACACGCTCGACTTCGCGGTGCGCCATGCGGGCAAAGGCGTCCGACGGCTTCAGCGCGGGCACCATGTCGCTCAGGTACATCTCGGTCGTCAGGCGGGCGACGTCGCGCTCGCGGTAGGCCTCGTGGATTTGCTGGCAGAGGTCGCGCAGGCCCATGCGCTCGTAGCGGCGATGGTCGCGGCAGAACTCCGGCAGGATGCGCCACAGCGGCTGATTGCGGTCGTAGTCGTCCTTGAACTGCTGCAGGGCGGTCAACAGCGTGTTCCAGCGGCCCTTGGTGATGCCGATGGTGAACAGGATGAAGAACGAGTACAGGCCGGTCTTCTCGACCACCACGCCGTGCTCGGTCAGGTACTTGGAGACCAGCGCGGCGGGAATGCCGGTTTCACCGAAGCTGCCCGACATGTCCAGCCCCGGCGTGATGACCGTGGCCTTGATGGGGTCCAGCATGTTGAAGCCTTCGGCCATTTCGCCGAAGCCGTGCCAGTGGTCGTTGGCCTCGAGGATCCATTCGTCGCGATTGCCGATGCCTTCGGACACCAGGCGGTTCGGACCCCAGACCTTGAACCACCAGTCGTTCTTGCCGAACTCGGATTCCACCTTGCGCATGGCGCGGCGGAAGTCCAGGGCTTCGCGGATGCTTTCCTCGACCAGCGCGGTGCCCCCCGGGGGCTCCATCATGGCCGCGGCCACGTCGCAGGACGCGATGATCGCGTACTGCGGCGACGTGGACGTGTGCATCAGATACGCCTCGTTGAAGACATTGCGGTCGAGTTTGCGGGTCTCGGACTCTTGCACGATGATCTGCGAGGCCTGCGAAATGCCGGCCAGCAGCTTGTGCGTGGAGTGCGTGGCAAACACCATGGCGTCCTGGCTGCGCGGGCGGTCCTGGCCGATTGCGTGCATGTCCTGGTAGAACTCGTGGAACGACGCGTGCGGCAGCCAGGCTTCGTCAAAGTGCAGCGTGTCGACATAGCTGCCGAGCTGCTGCTTGATCATTTCGACGTTGTAGATGACGCCGTCGTACGTGCTCTGCGTCAGCGTCAGGATGCGCGGATTCTTGTTCACTGCTTCGCGCGCGAAGGGGTTGGCTTCGATCTTCTTGCGGATGTTGTCCGGGTGGAACTCTTCCAGCGGGATCGGACCGATGATGCCCAGGTGGTTGCGCGTGGGGCGCAGGAACACGGGAATCGCGCCCGTCATCGTGATGGCGTGCAGGATCGACTTGTGACAGTTGCGGTCCACCACCACGACGTCGCCGGCGGCGACGTTGGCGTGCCACACGACCTTGTTCGAGGTCGACGTGCCGTTGGTCACGAAAAAGCAATGGTCCGCGTGGAAGATGCGCGCGGCGTTCAGTTCGGATTCGGCGACCGGGCCGGTGTGGTCCAGCAGCTGGCCCAGTTCGTCCACGGCGTTGCAGACGTCGGCGCGCAGCATGTTTTCACCGAAGAACTGGTGGAACATCCGGCCGACCGGGCTTTTCAGGAACGCCACGCCGCCCGAGTGTCCCGGGCAGTGCCACGAATACGAACCGTCCTGCGCGTACTTCACCAGCTCGCGGAAGAACGGCGGCGGCAGGCTGTCGACGTAGCTGCGGGCCTCGCGGATGATGTGGCGCGCCACGAACTCCGGCGTGTCCTCGAACATGTGGATGAAGCCGTGCAGCTCGCGCAGGATGTCGTTCGGAATGTGTTCCGACGTGCGCGTTTCGCCGTACAGGTAGATCGGGATGTCCGCGTTGCGGAAGCGCAGCTCGCCGATGAAGGCGCGCAGGTTCTTGATCGCGCCGGCCACGTCCTCGGGCGAGTCCACGTCGAACTCTTCATCGTCGATCGACAGGATGAAGGCGCTGGCGCGGCTTTGCTGCTGCGCGAACGAGCTCAGGTCGCCGTAACTGGTTACCCCGATCACCTCGACGCCCTCGGCCTCGATTGCTGCGGACAAGGCACGGATACCCAAACCGGACGCGTTCTCGGAACGGTAGTCCTCGTCGATGATGAAGATGGGGAAGCGGAATTTCATGCAGGCGCTCCTGGGGGCATGGCGGATCGGACGCGTATCGCGGCGCGAATGTACTGCGAGTAAAAAACCGTCTGATGACAGACGGCACGAGCACCCGCCGGCCGGCGGGAATTGCGGAATTGTAGGGCTGTTTTTCGTACAGCCCTAAGGGAAATCCCCAGAAGCCTCAGATCGGCCTAGCGGATGGTCTGGGCTTCGCCCGTCTGCAGGGCTGTCATGAAGAGGTCAAAGTAGGCGGGGATGGCCTCGGCGGCCCCGTAGCGGATGCGCCGTTCGACCTTGGCGATCGCGCCAAAACACACTTCGGACCCGGGTTCTCCGCAGACGAGGACCACGGGGTCTTCGTCGTCGCAGACCTCGTACAGGCCGCCGTGCGCGCGCCGGCCCACTTCATAGAGATAGGCGGCAGCACCGACGGTTTGCATGGGGGTCAGAGGCAGCGTGCCCAGATGGGCGGCCTCCAGTGCATCATCAAGCGCATGGACGCTGGACGGGGAGTAGTCCAGTACGGCGCCGGTTGAACCGGCCGCCTCCACGAAGTCCTGCGCGGCACCCGCGACACGAGCCACGAATTCTTCCTGTACTTCGTGGCGCGTCGCATCCTGGTTTGTCTTGAGGAAACCGAACATCAGTGGCTCCTTGTTGAAAACCGCAAGCGGCGTTGGGGCCATTATAGGCAAGGCCATCCCCCTATACTCCTCAAACGTTACCTAATCCCAACACTCTCAAAGCCGCCATGAACGAGCCTGTCGTCCGACGACTGATCGCTGCCGACGCCGCGCCCCTGCGGCAATTGCGCTTGAACGCGCTGGTGGAAACGCCGGAGTCCTTCGGATCGAGTTACGAAGAGGAACACACGCTGACATTGGCGGACATCCGAGAATGGATTTCGCCGGCTAACGACGGCGCGATGTATGGCGTGTTTTTGGGCGACGCGCTGGCCGGCATCGTGGGCGTGGGGCGCCAGCGCAAACTGAAGGTACGGCACAAGGCTCACATCTGGAGCATGTATGTGGCGCCCGCCGAGCGCGGCCGGGGCTTGGGCCGGCTGCTGATGCGCGCGGCGATCGACCACGCGCGGACGATGCGAGGGATCCGGCAGGTGCAGTTGAGCGTAACCGCCAACAACGTCGCGGCGTCGGCGCTTTACGCCAGCCTGGGATTCACCGTGTATGGCCACGAGCGCGAGGCGCTGCTCGTCAACGGCAAGCTGTACGACGAAGCGCTGATGGCGATGACGCTGCCCGACCGGTAGGCCCTGGCGTCAGGCAGCGCCCGCGCGGCGGCGCGCACCAAAAGCCCACACCTGATTGCGTCCGCCGTCCTTGGCCTTGTAGAGCGCCTGGTCGGCCGCCTTGATGACGGCGTCCGGAGCGCGCAGGGAATCGCTGCGTTCGGCCACGCCAATGCTGACCGTCACGCGCAGGGGCCGGGCGCCACGCGCGCCCCGTCCGCCACGGCGGCGCTGGCCGATCTGGTCCGCCTTGGGCCGGGCCGGTTTGTCGCGCAGGCGCATCTGGTAGGCCTCGATCGCGCGCCGCACCGTTTCCAGGTGCGGCATGGCCTCGGCCGCGGTCTTGCCCGGAAACACCAGCGTGAATTCCTCGCCGCCATAGCGGTAGGCTTGGCCGCCGCCCGGCACGCGCCGCAACTGCGAGGCGACCATGCGCAGCACCTGGTCGCCCACGTCATGGCCGTGCGTGTCGTTGAATGCCTTGAAATGGTCCACGTCGGCCATCGCCAGCGTATAGACGCGGCCCATGCGCTGCAGCCGTTCGTTCAGCGCGCGGCGGCCGGGCAGACCCGTGAGCTCGTCACGGAATGCCATGTGAAAGCCTTCATGCGCCAACGAGATGCACAGGGCCGTCAGCGCCGCGGCGGACATCAGCGCCAATTCAAGCGGATGCGCCGCGCCGCGCGGCAGCGCCCACGCCATGCACACAAAGCCCAGCCACTGGCCCGCCTGCTGCGGGCGTCCGTAGCGCAACAGCAGTAGCGTCAACGTCAGGCCCGTGCCCAGCAGCGCGATCAGCGCCTCGGCCGCCACGCCCAGGCGCGCCAGCATGCCCTGCAGCGCGATGGTGCTGAAGATGTCGCCCACGCCGTCCTTGCCGACTAGCGCGATCACCGCCACGCCCGCAGCCATCAAGCCGATGCGCAGCACCACGTCGATCAGCATGCTGGATCGTTCGGACCACAAGGCATTGATGGTGTACACGAGCGACCACCAGGCCAGCACGGGGCCCATGGCCCACGGCACCTCACGCGCCAGCGTCGGCCACGCCGCCGTGACGGCCAGCACGCACAGCATCAGCGCCATCGTTTGCGAGCGTTGATACATCAGGCAGATGGCCGATCCAATCAGCGCCATCACCCACGGCACAAACGGCACGATCAGGCTGAGCGCGGGCGGCCATTCCCGCCAGAACAGCAGCCCGACCGCGGCGGCCACCGGCAACGCGGGATAGAACAACAGGGGCAGCCAGGGAATATGGGGGTAACGCACGGATTGGGCCTTGCTAACGCTTGCAGAAATGACGTCGCCAAATCGGCAAACACATGTAATCTTTTTACGGACGCGGCATGAGGTTCTTTAGCGCAGGCCGCATAACAACGGGGTTCGCCCCTCTGTCCGCTGGCGCTCCACCATCAAAATGCCCCCATGAGAATCCTGGTCAATATCGATGTCCCCGATCTCGAACACGCTATCGGTTTCTACCAGTCGGCCTTTGGTCTGACGCTGAACCGCCGCCTGGGTTCGACAGGGGCCGAACTGCTGGGCGCCGACGCCCCCATCTATCTGCTCGAAAAGGCGTCCGGCACCCCGGCTGCTGGCGCCGTGCGCCAGCCCCGCGACTACGCGCGGCATTGGACCCCGGTGCATCTGGACGTGGTGGTGGACGACGTGGACCAGGCGGTGGCCAGGGCGGTCGCCGCCGGCGCGCGTCTGGAGGACCCGCCCGCCACGCACGACTGGGGCCGCATTGCGCACCTGGCCGATCCGTACGGGCACGGCATCTGCATCCTGCAGTTTCTTGGCCGGGGTTATGACGAGCTGGCGCCTGGAACTGCCCGTGGAGCCGCTGCTGAAACGGCCAACGATATCGCCAAAGAGGCCGCCAGCGACGCCTCGAAAGATGCTGCACCGCTGCGTTTCACGCCTGCGGCCGAGTCCGATTTCGAAGCGCTTTTGGCACTGCGGATCGCCGCCATGCGCGACAGCCTGGAACGGCTGGGCCGCTTTGACCCGGACCGGGCGCGCGAGCGGCTGCGCGGCACCTTCCGTCCCGAGTGCACCTGGCATATCGAAGCATGCGGCGAGCGCGTCGGGTTCTATTGCTTGCGGCCGGACGGCGACGGGTTGCGGCTGGATCATCTGTACGTGCATCCCTCTGCGCAGGGGCGAGGCTTGGGCGGCCAGGTGCTGCGCCGGATCTTGCGGGACGCCGACCGCCGCCGCGCGAAGGTGACATTGAGCGCGTTGCGCGGCAGCGATTCGAACCGCTTCTATCGCCGGCACGGCTTTGTGCCGACCGGCGAAGGCGAGTGGGATATTGACTACGTGCGCGACTACGTGCCCGTCGACCTGCACGACGACCCGCGTCCAGCGCAAGCCGGCTGAGGAATCAGGTGCGCGGTAGCGTGACGCCGCGTTGGCCCTGGTACTTGCCGCCACGGTCGCGGTACGAGGTCTCGCAGACCTCGTCGCTTTCCAGGAACAGCATCTGCGCGCAGCCTTCGCCGGCGTAGATCTTGGCGGGCAGCGGCGTGGTGTTGGAGAATTCCAGCGTGACGTGGCCTTCCCATTCGGGTTCCAGCGGAGTCACGTTGACGATGATGCCGCAGCGCGCGTACGTGCTCTTGCCCAGGCAGACCGTCAGCACGCTGCGCGGGATGCGGAAGTATTCGACCGTGCGCGCCAGGGCGAAGGAATTCGGCGGAATGATGCAGACGTCGCCCTTGAAATCCACGAACGAGCCTTCGTCGAAGTTCTTGGGATCGACGATCGTCGAATTGATGTTGGTGAAGATCTTGAATTCGTCGGCGCAACGCACGTCGTAGCCGTAGCTGCTGGTGCCGTAGCTGACGATGCGCCCGCCATTGGCCGTACGGACCTGCCCCGGTTCGAAGGGTTCGATCATGCCGGCTTCGGCCTGGCGGCGGATCCAGCGGTCGCTTTTGATGCTCATGGTGGGTGTGGTGCTAGGGATTTGAATGGGCGTCATTTTATCCCGAGCGCGCCGGACCCGCCCCCCGGCCCGGCGAGACACACTTGTCCCGCCTCAAGCCGGGCGCCGGCTCAATTGCCAAAGAGGGTGCGGTACACCAGCGAGATCCCGTTGACCGACCCGCCCTTCAAATCCAGGGACAGACCACGGGCCAGCCGGTAACTGGCGCGGCCAACGGTATCGCTGCCGGAGAGCGCCTGCTCGACGCTCAGCGTGATGCCATTGGCGAAGTTCTTGCTGGCCACCAGGAACTGCGTGGACAGGTCGCTGCCGATATCACGGTTGACGTTACCGGCCACCGTGCGGTCAGGCAGGATGCTGCCCGAGCTGCCCATGTTGCCGGTGCGCACCGCCACATCGTCCAGGCCGAACTGCTTGTAGAACGGCTGCCCGCCGCCCAGCAGCGCGGTGCCGATCGACACGAGCAGGGCCGCGTCGCCGCCGCTTTCGTCCGGCCCGCGGCCCAGCAGCAGCCACGACAGCTTTTCGACGTCGCTGACTTCCGGATAGGACACCAGGTCAATGCGCGGACGCTGGGCCGTGCCCACTACCCGCACGCCGGCCTCGACCAGTTCGCCCGTGCGCAGCGCCTCGATGTCCAGGATGGGATTGTCCAGCCGGCCCTGGAAGGTCAGGGTCCCGCGGCTCAGGCGCAGCCGCTGGCCATAGGCCTCGATGCCGCCGCCGCGCGTGCGCAACTGGCCCCAGCCCGTCAGCCGGCCGTCGTTCAGGCGGATCTGGATGGCGCCGAGCAGGCCCGCGTCCAGCCCCATGCCCGTAATGTAGAAGCGCGGTCCCATGTCGAATCTCAGGTCCATGCTGGTCTGCAGCGGCGTCGAGACCTTGTTGGGATCGTCGCCCGCGCGGATCACGCGCACGTCGTCATCCAGCGTCGGCACGCCCTGCAGGATCTCCAGGCTGAACCAGCCGGCGTCGGCGCTCAGGTTGCCCACGATTTCCAGGCGCGGCATGGCTGCCCGCACCTCGACCGTGCCGGACACCATGGCGTAGCGGTCCGAGCGCTGCAGGGCGGGAAAGCGGAACAGCGTCAGCTTGATCGCGCCGCCGCCGTCCACGATGTTCCAGTCGCCCTTGGCTTCGGCGAAACCGCCCTTGGCGCCCGCGTTGGTCGTGATCCATTCCTTGGTGCGCCATTCGGCGGGCATGACGCGCAGCGACGCCGGAAAGCGAAGGCTGTCCAGAATCAGCCGCTGGCCGTCCAGGCGGGCGGACAGCGTGCCGTCGATCAGCCGCACGCCATCGTCGATGCGCACCAGCCGCAGTTTGTCGCCCTGGATCGCGCCGGTGGCGCCCCATTGGCCGGCGAGCGTGCCCTGGACGTCGATATTGGCCTTGAGCGTGCCGCCCACTTCCATGGCGTCGCCCACGAACAGGCCGACCCACGCCAGGTCGGCGATGTCCGCATTGAGTCGCGCCCGAAGCGGCTGACGCGAATCCAGCGACATGCCGCCTTGTGCGTCGACCAGCAAGACCGCCGTGCCGGTGCCGTTGATCGACCCCATCTTTTCCGTCGCCAGGTCCAGGCGGGCGTCCAGCCGGCTGGCGTTGGCCGACGTGGGCGTGGCGGTCACGTCGACGACCAGCGCCTTCACGCCCAGCGGGACCGGCGGATCGCCCGGAATCAGCAGGTCGCCCGCCCGGCGCGCGATCCGGGCCCGGCCGGCCAGGCGTCCATCGAATTTCAAGTCCCACAGCAGGTCCAGCGCGATGCGGCGCTGGCCGTCCGGCACCATCGCGTTCACGCGGCCGGCGTTGCGGCCCAGCTTGGCCGCGGCTTCCGGATCGAACGCGCCGACCACCTGGCGCGCCACGGCGGCCGTGATGACCAGATTGTCCGACTGCCCAGCGGTTTCCCAGCGCTTGCCGCCGCCGCGCGAGCCCTGGTGCGCCACGGAAAGGCGCTCCTTGCCCGGCAGGATCAGGCTCACGGCGGTCTGGCCGACTTGCCATTGCCATTGCGGCGCAACCGCAGAAGGCAGGAAGGACAGCGTGACCGGGCGATCCAGGGAGACGGCAAATCCGGCTGTGTCAGCGCTCAGCCGCGAGAACGTGCCGCGCCAGCCCACCAGCGTCGCGTCCGGCTGGCCCGCAGGTCCCCTGCCCCACCCGCCGTTGAAGGTCAGATTGGCCTGCGCGCGGGACTGCCCGATGATCCCCGGCCGGGGCCGGGGCGGCGTGTAACTGCCGGAGATCTCGCCGCGATGCGCCGCCACCGTGCCGTCGATGCGGGCTTTCACGTCGGCGCCGCCGGGCACGTCGGGCCAGAAGGCATCCAGTTGCGGCGCCTGGGCATCGAGCGTGATGGCGCCGCTCGCGGCGCCCAGTTCGCCCGTCGCGCGAACGCGGTTGCGGCCCAACCGCAGGTCCACGTCCAGGCCGTGGATGCGCAAGCCGGCAAGCGGGTCCGCCATTGGGTCAGCCGCAGCCGTCCCGGCCGGCGCCGCGGCATCGGCTGCCGCAGCACCGGCTGCCGCAGCCACATCCACCTGCGCCTTCAGATTCCCGCTCAGCGGCTGGCGGTTCCAGCGGCTGCCCTCTTCAAAGCGCAGGTTGACGGCGGCATGCCGCAGCGCGCTCAGGTTTTCGATATCGGCCTGCACGTCGGCGCGCACGGTCAGCAGTGCTGGCGGAATGGCGTTGCCCGTCCAGGGCGCCAGGTCCAGGCGCTGCGCGTCCAGCGAGCCGACGATGCGGTCGCGGCCGGGTGCGTCGCCTGGCTGCAGGTCGAACTGCGCGGCCAGCGTGGACTTGTCCGGCAACTGTGCGCGCGCCCGGGCGCTGCGCAGCACCAGCGCCGTGCGCGGCGCCAGATCGGCCACCACGTCGAGCACGAGATTGGATCCGGTGCCGTCGATCTTGGCCTGGATGCCGTCAAGCGATCCCGCGGCGTCGGCGTGCAGCACGACCAGGCACGCGGGCACGGGCGGCCCCATCGGCGCGGCCGCGCTGGGGGCAGGCTCTGCCTTCCCCTTGGAGGCCACCGCGGCGTCGGCGCGGCCCTTGGCCGCCTCCGCTGGCTTGGAGGTATTTGCGCCCTTGCCGGCGGCTTCGATCTTGCGCCGGTCGGCGCGATTGGCCGCTTCCTGTGCCTTGGACGCAGCGGGTTGCTTGGCCGATTCTTCAGCCTTGTCCTTGACGGGCGCCTGCCCCGCCACTGGACCGAACACGCCGCTCAGCCGGTCGGCCTGGCAAAGCGGGGAATCTGGCCCCGCGCCCCGCGCCGTCACGTCCAGACGCGCCGCGAAGGGCCAGGGGTCGGCCAGCCCCTGCAGATCGGCCTGGCCGGTCACGTCGGCCTCGCCCACCGCGTGCCCGACGCGCAGGCTGGCGATGCGCAGTTGCGCGCCCTGCTGGCTGGCGGCAAAGGTGGCGTTCAGATCATTCAACGTGACGGGCAGAGGCTCGCCGTCCTGGGTGAACTGGAAGTCGCCCAGCGCCAGCCGGTCCACGGCGATGGCCACCGGCAGCTCGGGGAGCGTGAAGGGTTCGCTGCTTTCCTCGGCGGGCGGCGTCTCGGGCGAGGACGCCATGTCCACGCGGACCGCGCCGGCCGACAGGTTGCGCACGTGCAGCAGCCGATCGCCGAGGGCGCTCCAGCGCACGGACAGGTCCAGGTCGTGGATGTCGACGTGCGTGCCGCCGGCCGTCAGCTCCAGCCGCCCCACGGTCACGCCGCGCAGCAGCGAGCCGTTCACGTCCAGCGCCTGGCCCTCGAGCTGCTGCGCGGCGGTGGTGAGCAACAGGCGGGTGCCGCTCTGCGAGGCCACCAGCCAGAAGATGAAACCGGCCGCCAACGCGGCCAGCATGGCAAGCCCAGGCAGCCACCACACCAGCACATGGCGCAGGAATTTACGCACGAACTTCAAAACGCGATCCCCAGCGAGAAATGCAGGCGCAGGTCGCGTTCGCGCTGGCCGTAAGCCACGTCCAGGAACAGCGGCCCGGCGGGCGTGCGCACGCGCGCGCCGACACCGTAGCCCACGGACATCTTCATGTCGCCGAAGGATTCGGCGGCATCGCCCGCGTCCACGAATACGCCCATGCCCCAGCGCTCGTCAAAATAATGGTCGTACTCGATGCTGCCCACGAGCAGCGTGGGCGCGCCCACCACGGCGTTGTCGCGGTGCACGCCGATACTTTGGTAGCGATAGCCGCGGATCGACCGCGCGCCGCCCGTCCGGAAGCCGAAGTCGTCCGGGACCTGCACGTCGCCGTTGGACCAGACGCGGCCGACCTCGCCACGGATCGTCAGCACGTCCCACTTGCCGACCGGCCACCATTTCTGGCCGCGCAGCCGCAGACGCGTGTAGGGCTCGCCGGTGTCCAGCGTCACGCCGACACCGCCGCCCACCGAAATCAGGTTGCCCTCGCGCGGATCGTATTTGTTGTCCACGTCGCGCCGCAGCCATTCGGCCGTGGTGGTGATGGTGGGCAGCGTGTAGCTGTCGCCGCCGTCGATCTTGACGTGGTCTTGCGCCAGCAGCACGCCATAGCGCGTTTCGTATTCGACGCGGCTGTCGCCCGCGCCCTTGCGCTCTTGCGTGCGCGTGGCGCCCAGCGCGTAGCGGGTCACTTCCAGCCCCTGGATGTCGGAGCGATCCGCCAGGATACCGACGGAATCGCGGTAGCCGCGCTCGGAGGGAGGCAGAAGGATGTCCATGAAGGCACGCTGACGCAGCCGGTCCACGCCGAAGCCGGTTTCCATGGTGACCGGCTGGCCGAACACCACGTTCTGGCGATACACGGATTCCACCCGCACGCCGGCCTCGTCGTCCACGCCGATCGACGCGGAAAACCGCTTGGGCGGCGCCTCGACCACGCGCACCTGCACCGGCAGCGTGATCTCGCCGTCCGAATCGAACTGCGCCGGCGGCGGGGGCATGCCGCCCGACACGGTGGGATCGCCCGCTGGCGCCGCTGCCGCGGCGTCCTCGGATCCGGGTCCGCGGGCGCGGTCAGAAATGGGATCGGTGGGCTGATCGTTCGCGCTGGGCGGCTCCTGCAGCGAAACGAACGCACCACGGAAAAATGCGGTCGATTGCAGGTCCTGCTGCCACTGGTCCAGCCGGTTCTGGTCGAACGCGGCGCCCACGTTGTAGCGCACGTAGCGGTCGATCAAGGTTTCCGGCACGCGCTTCAAACCCTGCGTGTTGAGCTCGCCCATGCGCACCTGCGGTCCGCTGTCGATGGTGACGTGCAGATGCGCGGCCGCGTTGTCGGCGTCGATGTCCGCGCGCGAGGACGTCATGCGCGCCAGCAGAAAATCGCGCGTGGAGACGTCGTCCAGCAGCGTGGCCTTGGCGCGGTTCCAGTCGCTGTTGATGAAGGGCTGCCCCTTTCTCAGGCTCCAGTTGTCGCGCAGCCTCTGCACACGCTGCGCGTACTCCGGGCGCGTGATGCGGCCCGAGAATTCCAGGTTCACGGTTTCGACGGTAGTACGCTTGCCCGGGACGATCGCGATGTCCCAGGTTTCCCCGCCGATATCGGTGCCGGCCTCGAGCGTGACCTTGGGTGAGAAATACCCCTGCGTGGCCAGCGCCGCCAGCGTCGCGTCGCGCGCGCGCCGGCGCAGGCGGTTGATTTCACCGCCGTCCTGGTCTTCGGCCAGACGCGCGATCGCATCGACCGCCTGGGTGATCGCCTGGAGCGCGGCCGGGGGCACGCCCCCGGGGTCGACAATGACCTCCGGGCGCTTGGCCAACGCCTCGCCCGCCATCATGCAAAGTCCTGCCAATAAGGCTCGGGCAGCCCACCGCATGCGTCAGGTCGGTTGTTGAACGACGATGGAGGGAAACTTTCCGGCCATGTCGCGCGGAAGCGCCGCAACGCCCGCGGCCAGCTTTCGAGCGATCGCGCGGTACAGCGACGCGGCTTCGCTGCCCGCGTCCGACACGACCGTCGGCGTGCCGGCGTCGGTCTGCTCGCGAATCGCAAGGGTCAGCGGCAGGCTGCCCAGCCACGGCGTCTGGTATTGCTCGGCCATGCGCTGGCCCCCGCCTTCACCGAAGATGTGCTCGGCGTGACCGCACTGCGAGCAGATGTGGATGGCCATGTTCTCGACCACGCCCAGAATCGGCACGTCCACCTTCTGGAACATTCGCAGGCCTTTGCGCGCATCCAGCAGCGCCACGTCCTGCGGCGTGGTAACGATGACCGCACCGACAACCGGCACCTTCTGTGCCAGCGTCAGCGCCACGTCGCCCGTGCCGGGCGGCATGTCGACGATCAGGTAATCCAGATCGCGCCAATTGGTCTGGCGCAGCAGTTGTTCCAGCGCCTGCGTCACCATCGGGCCGCGCCAGATGGCGGGCGAATCGGCGTCGATCAGAAAGCCGATGGAATTGGCCTGCAGGCCGTGGCCGGTCAGCGGCTCCATGCTTTTGTTGTCCCGGCTTTCGGGACGGCCGGAGATGCCCAGCATGGTCGGCACGCTGGGGCCGTAGATGTCGGCGTCCAGCAGGCCGACCGTTGCGCCTTCGGCGGCCAGCGCCAGGGCCAGGTTCACGGCGGTGGTGCTCTTGCCCACGCCGCCCTTGCCGGAAGCGACCGCAATAATGTTGCGCACGTTGGGCAGCGGCTTCAGGCCTTTCTGCACCGCGTGCGCGGCAACCTTCCAGGTGACGGTGACTTGCGCATCGGGCGCGCCGGCTTGCGCAAGCGCGCGTACGGCGATGTCGCGGATCTGCTCGCGGACGGCGTCGGCGGGATAGCCCAGCTCCAGCGTCAACGCGACGCGGCCGCCGGCCAGTTGAATGTCACGATCTTTTACAGAAACACCCAAATCCAAACCGGTATTCGGGTCTTGCGCGGCGCGCAGTGCGGCGCGGATGTTTTCTATCGTTATACTCATGTCACTATGGTTCCGTAGGCAGCGCGGCGTCTGCGGGCCGCCATCCCCTAAAGGATAGCGGATACACGGGAACCTTTCGCTGCGTTTTGCATCCGACATTCATGACCAACACACTTATCCGCTTCTTTCGTGCCGTCCTATTCGCCGCCCTGGCCTTGATCGGCATGGCGATGGCGCTGGTGTTCATGCTTTCCACGGCATTCGCCGTGGCGATCCTTTATGTGGTCGCCAAGGTCCGCGGCAAGCCCTTCGGCGTTCGCGCCTATTGGAGCCAGCGCCAAGGCGCCCGCCCTGGACCCTTCCAGTCCGCCACTGCCCCGTTCGCCACGCAACCGCGTGGCGACGTGATTGACGTCGAGGCCCGCGAAATCCGCTGACGGCGGCTTTCAACCTGGCTTGCGCGTAAATCCCGCGCAAGCCGGCCGATGCGTGTTGCGCTGAAATCGCACCAAACGCCCCGGCCGCTCCCCTCTCAACCCGCCTGATTCGCATCAATGCGATGGGCGGGTTGTGCGCTTTCCGGCGCCACGTCAGGGGCAGGCGCTCGCGCTTGCCCTAAAATGGCCGCCAACTCTCCTTTTCCCCTCAACCTCAGTCGACAACCATGTCTCGCACCCTCTTTGTCACCACTGCGCTGCCCTACGCCAACGGATCCTTCCACATCGGCCACATCATGGAGTACATCCAGGCCGATATCTGGGTTCGTTCGATGCGAATGGCGGGCCACACGGTGCACTTTGTGGGCGCCGACGACGCGCACGGCGCGCCGATCATGCTGAAGGCCGAAAAGGAAGGCATCACGCCGCAGGCGCTGGTTGCGCGCTACGCGGCCGAGCGTCCGCAATACCTGAACGGCTTTCACATCCGTTTCGACCACTGGCATTCCACCGATTCGGCGGAAAACGTCGCACTGTCGCAGGACATCTACCGCGCGCTGAAGGCGCAGGACCTGATCGAAACGCGCTCCATCGAGCAGTTCTACGATCCGGTCAAGGGCATGTTCCTGGCCGACCGCTACATCAAGGGCGAGTGCCCCAAGTGCCATGCCAAGGACCAGTACGGCGATTCCTGCGAGGTTTGCGGCGCCGTCTACGCGCCCACCGAGCTGATCAATCCGTACTCCGCGCTGACGGGCGCGACGCCCGTCCTGAAGTCGTCCGACCACTTCTTCTTCAAGCTGTCCGACCCGCGCTGCGTGGAATTCCTGCAGCAGTGGACCACGGGTTCCAACAAGGCAGGCGTCAAGCACCTGCAACCCGAAATGCTTGCCAAGACGCGCGAGTGGCTGGGCGGCGAAGACGGCGAGGCCAAGCTGGGTGACTGGGACATCTCCCGCGACGCGCCGTATTTCGGCATCGAGATCCCGGACGCCCCGGGCAAGTATTTCTACGTCTGGCTGGACGCGCCGGTCGGCTACCTGGCCTCGCTCAAGTCGTATTGCGAGGTCAAGGGCATGGACTTCAACGCCCTGCTCGACCCCAACGGCGACACGGAACAGGTCCACTTCATCGGCAAGGACATCGTTTACTTCCACGCCCTGTTCTGGCCCGCCATGCTGAAATTCGCCGGCCGCAAGACGCCGGACGCGGTCAACGTGCACGGCTTCATCACCGTCAGCGGCGAAAAGATGTCCAAGAGCCGCGGCACCGGCATTTCGCCGCTGCGCTACCTGGAGCTCGGCATGAATGCCGAATGGATGCGCTACTACATCGCCGCCAAGCTGAACGCGCGCGTCGAAGACATGGACTTCAACCCCGAGGACTTCATTGCCCGCGTGAACAGCGACCTGGTCGGCAAGTACGTCAACATCGCCAGCCGCGCCGCCAGCTTCATCACCAAGCACTTCGACGGCGTCCTCGGCTATTCGGGCGACACCAGCGCGTTGTCCGCGGAATACGCCGAGCAGGCCGAGTCCATCCGCGCCGCGTTCGAGGCCCGCGAGTACAACCGCGCCATCCGCGAGATCATGGCTTACGCCGACCGCATCAACCAGGCGTTCGACACCGCGCAGCCGTGGGTGCTGGCCAAGGGCATCGCCACCGCCGACGACGCGCAGAAAGCCGCGCTGCAGGACATCTGCTCGCGCTCGCTGGCTGGCTTCAAGGCCCTGTCGGTGATGCTGGCGCCGGTGCTGCCCCAGCTCGCCGAACGCGTCGCCCTGGAATTGTTCGGCGCGCAGGCGCCCTTCACCTGGGCCGACGCCTCGGTCCTGCCGCAGCGCGTGGCGCCGTTCAAGCACCTGATGCAGCGCGTGGAACCGCAGATGCTGGAAGACCTGTTCGAGCCGCCCGCCGCGCCCGTCGTGGTGCCCGGCGGCGAGCCGCTGGCCGAGACCATCTCCATCGACGACTTCGCGCGCGTCGACCTGCGCATCGCGCAGATCGTCAACTGCGAGCACGTCGAAGGCTCGACCAAGCTGCTGCGCCTGACGCTGGACGTGGGCGAAGGCCGCCACCGCAACGTGTTCTCGGGCATCAAGTCGGCCTACAAGCCGGAAGACCTGGTCGGCAAGCTGACCGTCATGGTCGCCAACCTGGCGCCGCGCAAGATGAAGTTCGGCGTGTCCGAAGGCATGGTGCTGGCCGCCAGCCATGCGGACGAAGCCGTCGACGCCGGCATCTACGTGCTGGAGCCGTTCCCCGGCGCCAAGCCCGGCATGCGCGTACGCTGATCCGCGTCGTTGCCAATGCAAAGCGCCCGCGAATGCGGGCTTTTTTTGTTGCAGCGATGAATCCGGTCAGGCGTGGCTGGGCGCCAGCGCCGGATCCAGCGAGACGCGCTCGTCGAACACGAAGCACTTGCCTTCGTAGCCGGGCCCGCCCGTTTCCTCGAAATATTTGAGAATGCCGCCGTCGAGCTGGTAGACGTTTTCGATGCCGGCCTCGTTCATGAAGATGGCGGCCTTCTCGCAGCGGATGCCGCCCGTACAGAAGCTGACGACAGTCTTGCCCGCGAGCTGCGCGCGGTTCGCTTCCACCGCGGCGGGAAACTGCGTGAAGCGGTCGATGCGCCAGTCGATGGCGTTCTTGAACGTACCCTCGTCCACCTCGAAGGCATTGCGCGTGTCCAGCATGACCACGGGCCGGCCATCGTCGTCGACGCCCGCATCAAGCCAGCGCGCCAGCGTGTGCGCGTCGACCCCGGGCGCACGGCCTGCCGCCGGCCGGATGGCGGGGTGGTTCATGCGGATGATCTCGCGCTTGATCTTGACCAGCAGCTTGCGGAACGGCACGTCGTTGCTGTGGCTGAACTTGACCTCCAGGTCCGCGAACCGCGCATCGGCGCGCAGGCCCAGCAGGAAGGTGTCGATGCCGCCGGCCGCCCCCGCGAGAAACAGGTTGATGCCTTCACCGGCCAGCAGGATCGTGCCCTTGAGCCCGGCGGCGCCGGCCTCGGCGAGCAGGCGCTCGCGCAGCTCGGGCAGGGCATCCAGCGAAACGAATTTGTAAGCGGCGATATTGACGACGGAAGTCATGGCAAAGCAATAAAAACGGGCGGCGAAGCCCGTAATCATAATCGCTGGGCGGTGGGCGCCGGCGCAGAGGCCATTGCAGGGCGTCCAGCGCCGCCCCCAGCCTGCGTGCCGCCACCCTCAGCGGGTGACGACGACCTGCTGTTCGACCACCGCGTCCAGCACCCAGTGCCGCGGCGCGGCGGCGACGGGATTCGGATCGTCAATCTCGACCACGCGCAGCCGGTAGCGCACACCGGACTGGTAATTGAAGCCGGTGATCTGGCCATGCCAAACCTGCCAGGGCTGGTAGGGGTCGTCGCGCACCAGGAAGCACAGGGCGCGGCCCGCGCCGGTGTCGCACGGCACACGCGTCGCATCGACGTAGATCAGCTTGGTTCCGCCTTGGCCGCCCGCCAGCGAGTCCGGCCTGCGCGTGAATTCCAGGGTGTCGCCCGTGCTGAGCTTCCAGGCCATGCGCTGCGGATTGTTGGCGTAGTCGAGCGAACTGGCGGTGATGCCGGTAAGCGCCGCCAGGAACTCGCGCTCGATCGCCATGGCTTGCGGCGCGCAGGCGATCTCGGTCGACACCGGATTGCCGCGCACGATCAGGATCCCGTTGGCAAAGGTGTACGGCGTGTTGAATGAATTGCAGCCGGAAAACCCCAGCATGCGCGGTGAGCCCTGGTCATGGATGAAGGTCACTGAGATGGCGCGCTGCGATGCCGACGGATGCGGCACGGGGCGCAGCGCACCGCCCGGCAGCACCCAGCGCACCAGATCCCAGTTCGTCTGCACCAGAATGTCGGAGGCGGAGGTCGGCTGGTACCGCGGATCCTGGCCATCGGCCGCGGTCGGCGGCGACGAGCAGGCAACGAGACCGGCGCACAGCAGGCCGGGCGCCAGGCGGCGCAGGAAAAGGGGTAAGCGCATGCGGGTCCTTGAAACGTTCAGCCAAGCGAATTCAGGGTGTCGGGGGATCCTGGCGACGCTCGAACTCCAGCACGTCGCCGCCACGCAGATTGAACGTCAGGTGACGCGGCGCGCCGCCGCTATCCAGCGTGAACGTGTCGATGGCGCGCAGCGCGCGCAGGTAATCGGCTTCCAGCTTTGCACGCTCGGGCGGCACGCAGGCCATGCGCGTGGTGGCGGGCGCGTCGATGACAAGCTTGTTGCGCTCAAGCTTGTACGTGCCCGTGTAACGGTTGCAGCCGGAGAATCCGTTGACCTGGTATTGCTTGCCCTGCGCGAGGAAGGTCAGGCGGATGGGTTCGCCGTTGTCGCCGTGCGGAATGTCGCGCAGCGCGCCGCCGGGTTGCGACCAGCGGACCAGTTCCCAGCTCGTCTGCGCCAGCGAGTCCTTGCTGGTGGCGGCGCTGGCGGCAGCGGCGCCTTCGGGACGCGCCCCGCCGGTCATGCCGGCGCATCCGGCCAGCGCCGCGGTCAACAGTCCCAGGCAGAGCACCCTGCTGGGCGTGGACAGGAAGTTGGGCATGAGCGAGCCTCCAATTGATGCGTATCGTCGTAATGTAACCGGCCTGTGGCGCGTCACGCGATTTTCTCCGTCCGTCAGCCGTATCCAAAAGATGCACGATTGAGCCGGAGGTTCTAGCTCCGATGATCTCGGGTTCTGCATCGAATGCCGCATGGCGGGGGTAAGTCGCCGCGAGCAGAATCAATGACAGTTGATGACTCCGGCCTAAAAAGTAATACAGGGAAAGAGGAGCGGAGCCCGCGACAACCGCATGCGCAGTGTCCGGCCCATCGGGCCTGAGAACAATATCGACCGGGGAGATGCGCGATGGGCTTCTTAAGAACCTTACTGGCGTTGTCAGTGGTGCTGGACCACCTGGGCGGAGGCTATGCCGATCAGCTTGTCGGCGGCAGGCTTGCCGTGCAGCTTTTCTACGTGATTTCCGGCTTCCTCATTTCATACGTGCTGACGGCGACGGACAACTACCAGGGCGCCACCGGCAAGTTCTACGCCAACCGCTTCCTGCGGCTGTTCCCGATCTATCTGGCGGTGGCGGCGCTGACGCTGACGGCCCACATCGTGAGCGGCGGCTCGTTCTTCCGCATCTACGAAGCGCTGCCCTTCAGCGCCGAAGTCTTCCTGTTCCTCTCCAACCTCTTCATCTTCGGCCAGGACTGGCTGATGTTCTTCGGCATCCGCGATTCGGCCCTCGCCTTCACCGGCAGCTTCGCCAACAGCGACGTGCCGCTGTACAAGGGCCTGCTGGTGCCGCAAGCCTGGACCCTCGGCGTCGAGATGAGCTTCTACCTGGTGGCGCCCTTCGTCCTGCGCTCGCCGCGCCGTCTGCTGGCGTTGCTGGCCGCCTCGCTTGCCCTGCGCGCGATCCTGATCTGGACCGGCGTCGGCCGCTCGGATCCCTGGACCTACCGCTTCTTCCCGACAGAGTTGGCGCTGTTCCTGATCGGCTCGCTGTCGCACCAGGTGCTGCTGCCGCGCATGAAGGCCTGGACGCAGCGCGTCAAGCGCCTGCCCGAGCTGGGCACCGGCATCCTGTTCCTGTATGCGGTTGCGCACTTCTCGATCGGCATCAATCCCACCGTGCGCGATGGCCTGGCCGTCCTCTTGTTCGCCGCGCTGCTGCCGCTGGCGTTCCTGTTCCAGTCACGCCACAAGCTGGACAAGGCAATTGGTGAACTCAGCTATCCGCTGTACATCTGCCACATGCTGGTGATCATGGCGTTCAGCTGGCTCATGCACGACGTGCAGGAGCACCAGCCCATGCTGTTCGCCGCCATGGCGATCACCGGCTGCATCGGGGTCTCGGCGGTGCTGAACTACCTGATCGCGGATCCGGTGGAGCGCCTGCGCAGCCGCCTGCGCACCGATCCCCGCGGCACCGGGGCCAACGTCCCCGCCGATGTCCGGCTGCGCCCGCAGGTTCCCGCGCAACCGATGGGAACTATTCGCCGCGTGCCTTGATGTAGGCGCCCAGCACCAGCTCGATCTGCCGCTTTTCCTGGTGGGTGAGACGGGCGTAGGCCGCGTAGGAGATGGTTTCGAAGGGCCAGGCGGGCGGGTCGGGGATTTCGCCCAGCCTGCCCGCAGCAACATGGCCGGACGGCGTGTCGAGCATGGGACCTTCGCCCGTACTGAGCCACAGGGGATTGACGCGCAGGGCGCGCGTCAGCTTGATGAGCGCCTCGCTCGAAGGCTGCTGGCGCTGGCCGCTTTCGTAGTTGCCGATGGCGCTTTGCGACAGGTTGCTTGCGACCGCCAAGTCCTTTTGAGTCCACCCCTGAAGCACTCTTGCGTTGCGCAGACGATGGCTAAACGTGTCCAATCGATCAACTCGAGACATTAATTTGTATGGTTTTATTTGATTAAAGCATTTCAAATCCACGGCCAAACAAAGGGATTAGCCCCCAATTTCCGGGCTAATCCTTAAATCGCCGCATGGCCCCCCTGGCCTTGCACGCGTGCTGCTGCGCGCCGTCGCTTACCGCCACAAACCGCCCCATAAAAGTCATATCTTTCATCGGTTTGCAGCGTATTGCCCCGCGTTTCGCCCGCCGCCGTCACGCGGCGCTGCAGCAAAACCGACAGCAAAAAAAGCCGCATGAGTTTATGGGCATCGAATCGGCCGAAAGAGAAAATAATGTATCGGTAATACATAATATTTTTCTGACGCAAATCGGGTATCAAACGCTGTTTCAATCGATACGAGGTCATTTCCTCGTGGATGACTGTTACCGTCCGAAACCATAGAAACGTATCTTCACAAAAAAACACGCCCGTGTTTAAATGCAACACAGGCGTGCTCTGGAAAGAAAAGCGCCGCAACGGCCGGCAACGGCATGGCTCTGCCAGACGTCCGGCTTTTTCAAGGCGCCAGCGCCCTACCGCGACGCCTCATTGGAAGCATCAATGAACAACACGCTGGATGTCATTTTTCTTGGCCGCGACGACGCCAGGCATGCCAGACTCGTCGAGTCCCTTTCACATCTGGGATTCAACGTCCGCCGCTGCCACGATCTCGTGGATGTCTACGACCGATACTCCCGCCGGCCCAGTCCGCTGGTCGTTCTGGAAGCCCCGCTTCCCGATGTGCATAACGCCGCCGTGCGCCTGCGCGCCATCGACCGCAGCCTGGGCCTCGTAGCCATCGCCCCATTCACCGATTCGGAAAGCCGCATCCGCACGTTGCTCTGCGGCGCTGACGCCTGTCTGCCGCCGGACGTGACCGGCCTGGAGCTTGCGGCGGTGCTGCAGGCGCTGGTAAGGCGCGCGGTCGGTCTGGACGGGATGGACCCGGGAGCGGGCGCGGATTCGGGCGCATCGGAAGAACCGGCCCAGGAAGGCTGGCGGCTGGCGAACAAGGGATGGACGCTCATCAGCCCCAAGGGCAGGACGCTGGGTCTGACAACCGGTGAACGCGACTTCCTGTCGCGGCTGGTGAAGTCGCCCGACCGCAAGATCAGCCGCGACGCCTTTCTGGCCGATGGCGCGGACGAAGCCGACAGCGGCATCACGCGCCGCCGCTTCGTGGACGTGATGATCAGCCGCCTGCGCCGCAAGGCCGCGGCCAATCAGATGACGCTGCCGATACGCGCGGTCCACGGATGGGGCTACATGTTTGCAGCCGACATCACGCTGGATCTGGACTATCGGGTAACGGCGCCGTCCGCGCG